>JAKAMM010000138.1 GCA_021812905.1 Chloroflexota bacterium
ATGGAAGGTGTATTCAAATGGGTCGCTTTTCTATCTTCAAAAAGAGATGCACGTGTGCCCGTTCCCAATCAATACTTTGGCGCGTTCGGCGATGGTACGATTAAATATCGTGGCATTGAATTACGCAGACGGGATACAACTTTATGGGTACGAAAGATTCAACTGGCTGCACTTGAAATTCTTGCAAGGGCGAATACACCAAAGCAAATGACGGACTATATCCCGCATGTGCTTGACTTTGTGGACCGCGCCAAGCACGATTTGAAAGCTGGTCGTGTGCCACATGAGGAATTGATCGTAAAACAGAAGTTGAGTCGAACACTGGATGGATACAAGTCCCCATCGCCTGCAGCACGCGCTGCCTTGCAATTGCAGGCCATTGGCCGGCAGATCGCCCCTGGTCAGTCAGTGCAATTTCTGTTTACACGGGGCGGTTCCGGAGTCCAGGCTTGGGAACTCGGAGAAACTCTGGACTCCGGAAGATTGGATACAAAACGATATTGCATATTGTTGGATCGGGCTATACAGACAGTGCTTGATCCATGTAAGCCATTATATGTTCCAGAAAGATTGTTGTAAGTGAGTTTTATTGCCCAGGCCATCCGATCTGGCCCTGACCTTCACGCACAGCCCAGTAAATGATCCCACCCCAATTCCAGGAACGTTGATAGCGTGGATTGTCCACGCGATTGTTGTCGTCCATGCGCCGTAGAGTCAGGTTGTTGTCCCAATAGGCATCCGGCGTTCCGTCATTATTGATGTCCGCCATGAGAGCGGCAGGCAGGCCTTGTACTGCGGAGGGTGGAATCTCACCACCACTGGAATGATGTTTCCAATCATGGCCTACAACATCGCGGTGGCCCGTTCCGCCGCCGCAGTTGTAATTGCCACTGCCATTCGGACCGGCGACACATCCTTGGACGGCTTCATATTCATCGTAATGCAATTCCCAAAACAACTTATAGGGTGCGCGTCCATTACCTACAAACAAAGGAATATCGCCGGGCAATTCATCCAGCCCACCCACACTTCCCGCCAGCGGTCCGCCACCAACGGCAGGGTGAGAAGGCACCTCCCATTGGATCATGATCGGGTTGCCCGTAGTGCCTTGATTGGGCAGGAGCAAATCTCCGATGAGAGGCAGGGTCACAAACATCGGACCCGCCGGTCGCAGGCTGAGAATTAAACGTAAATCCTGCCAATCGCCTTCCTGCGGATTGTTTGGTGAACCACCGCCATAGGGAATGTAATTCACACCGCCTGAACCGGTGGACTCTGGTTGCCCTCCATTACGAGCTGCTGTCGGCCAGCGCACCAGAGTTGCGGGATAGGGCCGCACATCCAGATAGATTTCAGGAAAGGAGACGTGTGCGCTCACTTTCCATTCCGTATTTCCGCAGGTTATGCCGCCTGCGCCGACGGAGAAGGTTGTACAGGGATGCTGAGGCGGCGATATATTTGGCAGTTCACAAGGCATATTGGCAATCTGTTCCGTAATACCAATGATCTCGCCAGTGCAGTTGTCCACTCGGATGGGAAAGACCTTGCAGGTGCTGGTGCTGGCATCATACTCAATCACCTTGAATGCCAGGTGATTTCCCGGTGTGCAAGCGCCACCGCCATTATCATTTCCTCCACCGTCATTCCCGCCACCTCCATCATTTCCTCCTCCGGTTGTACAAATTATGCTCCCATCTGGTTGAAAGGAACACGATGGAGCGGATTGAGCCTGGACTGCATTCGGCTGAAACAATAGCAATGCAGACAGGATGAGAAGCAGCGTTGCACGCTTCATGGTCTTGCTCCATTTGGATTAACTGATAATCCATTGAGAATGGCCTGTTTCTCGCTTTCATCTGTCATGGTCTGCCAGTGCTCTGGCGGGGGCTGCATGATGAGATGATACGTATTCATCAACCACTTTGCGTCCCACGGATAAGAATCATACAACGTGGCAACCGTCAAGCGTTCCTTGGCATTCGCTTTTAGATCGGTGATTTCCAGTTTTGGATCATCCTGAGTTCCCAGCCAGACCCAGTTTCCATAGGACAGATAACCAAAGAGCAGGAAGGAGCGCATGGGCTTCGCGGGAGAATTATAGGTATGATCGTTCAATGAATAAACAATGTGTGTGTTTTCGGCATCCTCCACAACCAGACAAATCACCGGGTAATCGCCGCCCCATATCTCCATGCGGTTGCCCACGACCGTGGATGTTCGAAAGCAGCCGCGCAATGCATACGTCACTGCGGCTTCACCATTTGCGTTGAGCCGCCATTCCGTGAAATCGGGATTCGGCGGGATGAAACTGACAGGGACTGCCGCCAGCCCTTTTGCATTTGCAGGGATGGGTACTGTTTTCATTTGTCTCATTGGCATTTCATTCAAGCCGAGTTGTTGTGTTGCTTCCGCCCGGCTATATCCTTCCCGCACAGCCAGCGCCCAGGCAATCGTCTTTTCCAATCCTTGATACACACAGGCGGGTTGGATGACGTTGTAATTCTCGCTGATATAGGATGGTGTGAGCGACCAGTCTGCTGAATCGGTTGGACAGCCGTAAGGTGTTCCATCTCCTAGCTGGATTGTTGCAAGTGGTTCAGCTTCCAATGTTTCAGTGGCTTGTGTGGTTAATGAAACGGATATAGGTGTGGCCTGCACCCTACTCATCAGCAGATATCGATTGAGTCCAGCCATGCCTCCAGCCATCAAAAGTAGAAGCAGGATTAGCCCGGTAATAACCGTATAGGCACGCGGTTGTCTCTTCCCGGCAAGGTCTTTATAGGTCAATCCATCCAGGATTGTTTTCCAAAGGGTTTTCATTCTTCTCCAAAAATCATTGATCTTCGCGGGTGACGCCATGCGCTAGATATCCAATTGCGCGCACGGTCACCCAACGGGCGGGTAGTAGATAGCCTGCGGAGCGGGTTTGGGCTGTTACAAAACAGGCGGGACGTCCCTGATATCGTCCGCAGGAGACCGAGAGTAGTTGGGCAGATGCGGGTCGTTGCGCATTGAAGTAGGCTGCCGCAATGCCATTGCCGGCAGTGGTGGCCGTGATGGTCCCATCGGGTAAGACTGTGATCTCCTGTGCGCCCGCATGTGCGGCGAGGTCGGCGGCGGCCACGGTCTCCATCACGCGCGCATTCGTCACCATGTAATCAAGGATGCCCAGCAGAAATAGAGACATGACCGGCATGAGAATTGCAAATAACAGAATAGTCTGGCCGTGTTCATTTCGTTTATGTTTCATCGCCACCTCGCTTTCCAGGTCTCGGAGCGTGAGATGAACCATTCGCTGTTCCAGCCGCTTTGACTCAAACCAAGCAGACTATCGAACAGGGTCGACGCTTGAAATGAAACTAGGCAGCGACCTGGCAGACCCGGACCACCCGGCGGAGAGACCTGCACCTGATATTGCACGCCTGCCGTGGCAGACCAGTCGGCATTCAACGTGTTCCATGCGACATTCACAGCGTTACGTCGTGCGCGGGCAGGATCAGGCGATTGAGATAGAAACTGCGTACAGGCATATGCGGCGGCGGTTGCGGCAGAGCGGGCGCGATGGGTGGGAATCCAAGCGAGCAAACCAAAAGCCATCAAGACTGCCAGCATTGCGAACAGTGCAGTTTCCGCCAATGCCTGACCGCGTTCGCCTCTTCGATGCTTGACTTTCATTCGATACCTCCGGCAGGAGGCGGACCGGGATAAAAGCGCCATAGGCGGAAATTGGTTTCTGCCCGTTGCGCTTCGATCAGTCGGACGCCAAAGATCCAATCACGCGAGTCTTCCACGTTGATCAATGAGCGCACCTGGCGCGGACCGTTCTGCCCTGCGTTGATCTGATCCGCCAGGTCGGGCCACAAAACATTGTCTCTTGCATGTTCTGTGGCCGGGGTGTTGTATGAGCCGGAGGCGACACCCGTGATGAACACGCCCCAATCCATCGAGGCGGAACGAAAGGCATAGAACGCGGCGAAGGTCATGCCGAACAGGAGCAGGATCAGGACCGGCATGATCAACGCGAACTCCGCCATCGTCTGCCCCTTTTCCTTGTGGTGAATCATTTATCCGCCTCGCGCCATGCGCAGGGCTTCGATGCCGGCTTCGAAGGCGGCGATCAGTTCAGTTTTATAGCGTGCGATCACGGCAATGGCGACTACACCCACTGCACCCAGGATCAGGGCATATTCGGCAAAGTCCTGACCATCCTCTTCGCGCATGAAACGTTTGAATAACTTGACCATGTGAATCTCCTTTTGAAATAAAAAATCGGCTGGCAGAATACTCTGCCAGCCGAGATGATATAGATTTATGCAGGGGGGTAATGGGAACGTGTCGTTATAGGTTGTCTGGTAACATAATTTGTTCTATACTATTCAAAACATGAATGGGGCACAAAAAGACACCCAACGCAAAATATCGTTTTGGCGCAGCCCAGGGTATTGGCTGTATCACCAATGGGCTGATGTTATTGATTTTTTATGGAAAACTTCAATCCCAAATGGAGCGAACCTTTACCGCCAATTCCCTGTTAGATTTGCGGTGAAACCAATCACAAAACCAAGACATGCCCCAATGCCGAGAAAATGAGATTTTGAAAATCAGCTTAACAAAAAAAGGCTCCGATTTGATAATCGGAGCCTTTTACTTTTCCAGATCGCAATAGCAAGCTATCTGAGTTAAAGATGTTCACCGTTGGGTGTAACCACTTAATAATCGGTCGGTAACTTGCTGACCCAATCCTCCCCAATACGAATCTCGATATCAACTGTCGCGGCGGGATCAGGCTGGATGACGATTTGATTGCTCCCCACCTCAAAAGTCTCCGTCAAATATCGCAGGGCATATAGCTTTGGGGAATATAGGATCAATTTTGTTTGAGCGAATGCGCCTGTGGGAATGCCATATTCCAGCACGTGCATTCCCTGTGCTGCCAGGAAACGGGCGGTGCGTTTGTCCAAATCTGCTGTGTAGGTGTTATTGATAATCCGAATCCGCGCTTCATCTGCCTGCATCAATATCATCGGGTCACCTTGCGCCAAAGGGCTGACCGGTCCACCGGGAATAAAAATCTCATCACGCAGGATGCGGATCAGATCGGGGACAGGCCGCAGGACACTGGCGGGAACTCCATTGAGTGTGACATCCGCAAAGACAGCCATGTTGTTATCAATCACGCCTTGCTTGATACTCTCGATGGGGATGTCCTTTGTGAGCACGGCAAGTTTCATGGCATCCTCGAGCGACATGTTCGTGTGAATACCGGACGAGAATTCGGTATATAACTTTGGAGCCTGTGCCAATAGTGTGGGGAAATAGGCTGGGTCGAAAACCTTATCTTGAATTGCCATGATGACTTTCTGCTGGCGTCTTGCACGACCA
>JAKAMM010000139.1 GCA_021812905.1 Chloroflexota bacterium
CTGGCTTGCTAACAGAACTCTGGAAACGCACGACATCCTGGCTTCAGGAGATTTTTACAAAGTCGCCGTCTTCTCGACGGATAAATTTGAGAGAATGACTTCTCGGATTGTAATTTCGACTGGCGTGACTTAATAATAACCTCACGCGACTAATCTACCTCCCATCCGCTTCTCGCGGGACCTGGGGCCGGTTTTCCAACCCAGACTCTTATGCACAGCTGAGGCCGTTCATCTGCACTGCAACACAGTGCGACACAAGTCGGCAGGTTCTTAGCTGTGTCTGTGTTTAATGCCGAAGATCACTGCCCTTCAACCCCAGAAGCGCGACCCCCAGCGAGTGAATATTCACCTCGACGGAGAATACGCCTGCGGGCTGGCCCGCATTGTGGCCGCCTGGTTAAAAGTTGGACAGGAACTGAGCGATGAAAAGATCGCCTCGCTGCAGGCCGAGGATGCCCGCGAGCGCGCATACCAACAAGCTCTGCTTTTCCTGAGCTACCGCGCCCGCTCCGAATCCGAGATCAGGCAGAATTTACGCAAGCACGAAATTCCTGAAGAGGTCATCGAGCAGACGCTCGAACGGCTTCGCGAGAATCGACTCGCAGACGACGACAAATTTGCCCGCGCCTGGGTGGAAAATCGCAACACCTTCCGCCCGCGCAGTCGGCGAGCGCTTTCAGTCGAGCTTCGACAAAAGGGTCTTTCAGATGAGGCGGCGCAATCTGCGCTGGCCGGTTTGGATGAGGAAGCCCTGGCCTACGAAGCAGGCTTGAAAAAAGCACGCCGCCTCCAGGTCCTGGAATGGAACGAGTTTCGCAAGAAACTATCCGAATTTCTGGCCCGCCGCGGGTTTCCATACTCCGTCATCGCGCCCACCGTATCGCGCATTTGGAACGAGACGCACGCGGAGCAAAATACAATTGACAATGAGGAAATCTTATGAACCTAATTAGTATCATGGTGGACATCCTCGTGCTGGTTGTGGGTGTGGCCGCCGGCTATTTCTTTCAACGCTATCAACAAGACCGAGCCCTTAAAAACCAGCAGGATAAAGCCGAAAATATTTTGAAGGTCGCCAGCGAACAAGCGCGGCTGATCGAAAGCCAGGCGCGTGAAAGCGCAACCAAGATCGTGCAGTCCGCCGAAGGCGAGATCAAAGAGCGGCGCATTGAATTGAACCGCGATGCCGAACGCATGGATAAGCGCCGCACCGAGCTGGAAGCGCGCGCCGACAAACTCGAACAACGTGAACAGGCATTGAACAAGCGTCAAAGCGCCGTGGATAAACGCGCCAATGAAATCGACAGTTTGTACGGCCAGGAAATGTCCAAACTCGAACAAATCGCGCAATTGACGCAGGATGAGGCCAGGAAGGATTTGTTCGCTGCGGTCGAAAAGGAAGCCCGCGCCGACATGGCCCGCATCTATCGTCAGATCGAGGCCGAGGCGCGCGAGGAAGGCGAGAAGCGCGCCCGCAAACTCATCGCGGATGCCGTTCAGCGTGTTGCATCCGAACACGTTGCAGAAGTGACCAGTTCGCGCGTCACCTTGCCGAACGAAGAGATGAAGGGCCGCATCGTTGGCCGCAATGGACGTAACATCAAGGCCTTCGAACAGGCCGCCGGTGTGGATGTGATCGTGGACGACACGCCTGAATCCGTGACGATCTCGTGCTTTGATTCGGTGCGACGCGAAATAGCACGCCGCGCCCTCACCCGCCTGACAGTGGATGGACGCATTCATCCCGCTCATATCGAAAAGATCATCGAGGAAGAAACCAAGGCCGTTGACAAGATCATCAACGAGTCTGGCGAACAAGCCGCCTTCGACGCGGGCATCGCCGGGTTGCATCCCGAAGTGTTGCGCATGATGGGACGTTTGAAATTCCGCACTTCATACGGACAGAATCAACTGGCGCACGCGGTGGAAGTTTCAAAACTGGCCAGTATTCTGGCATCCGAATTGGGCGCAAAAGTGGACCTCGCCAAACAGGGCGGTTTCCTGCACGATATCGGCAAGGCCATGGATCACAATCAGGAAGGCACGCACGCTTCTCTCGGCGCAGAGTTTTGCCGCCGCTACGGCGTGAATTCAATTGTGGTCAACGCGATTGAATCGCATCACCATGAAGTTGACCAATTGACCATCGAGGCTGTGATCGCTGAGGCCGCCGACGCCATCTCCGGCGCTCGTCCGGGTGCACGCCGCGAAGATCTCGAAGCCTACATCAAACGCATCCGCACGCTTGAAGAACTGTCCATGTCATTTGAGGGTGTGGCACAGGCATTTGCAATCCAGGCTGGACGCGAAGTGCGCGTCATCGTCAAGCCGGATAACATTGACGATCTGGCCTCCGCCCGGCTGGCGCGTGACATTGCCAAGAAGATCGAAGAGACGATGCAATATCCGGGACAGATCAAAGTCACCGTGATCCGCGAGACGCGCGCGATGGAATTTGCGAAGTAGCCATTGAAATATCATTGCGAGCCGAGTTATTTGCGGCGACACTTGCACCGCACTGCGTTCCCAGCACCTGCGGCTCTGGGCAGGTGTGGTGCAGTGCAGGTGAGCAATCTCCCTTTTATTGAGGAGACTGCTTCGGAGAAGAACACTCCTCGCAGTGACATAAAAAATTGGGACGGCATCCGCCGTCCCAATTTTTTATCGGTCAGGTAAATCGCGTTTCCAAAAAACCGGAATGACAAAAAATAAAATTACGATCAAGACCAATGCTCCAAGCAGAACTGCATGTGGCGCGCCTTCAACACCTCCCAGCCATTCGGCCAGCGCACCGCTTCCCAACGCGCCTAACGATGGCAAACCAATTAATGTGACTGTATATAAACTCATCACGCGTCCACGCATTTCGTTCGGAACAGAAAGTTGGATAAATGTGGAAATGATGGTTGTAAAAACGGTGGAAGTGACACCCGCAATGATGAGCATGACCATGCCCAAAATGAAAGATGGACTGATCGAAAAAACGATCAACGATAAACTGAAAACAAGTCCGCTGACGAGCATGACCGCGCCTTGATGAGGAACGCGCTTGAAAGAAGCCAGCCCGAACGCGCCGATCAATGCGCCGCCGCCAGCCGCCGCCAATAAGAGGCCGTATCCTTGCGAACCTGCACGCCAGAGGTCGCTGAAGGCAGGGAGCAAATTCTGATAAGAACGTCCAAAGATTGCGCCGAGCGATGAAAGCGCCAGCAAAGCCAACACCAATTTATTATGGGCAGCATAATCCATGCCCTTTATAAAGGTATCGCTAAAAGTGGTGTGCCGACCTCCGCTGTGCGTCCGCACATCTCGCATGGATGCAAGCGCAAAAATCACCGCCAGAAAACTAACACCGTTGATGAAAAACAATGTGCCTGCGCCCAGCGGCGCGAGCATCACACCCGCCAATGCCGGACCTACCAACGCCGCGCCGGTGTAGGTTGCGGAATTAAGAGACAGCGCATTGAGTAAATCTCCCGGCTGGACAAGATCGGGAATCAGCGCCTGGCGCGCGGGATTATCGAACGCCAGCAGTGCCGCGCCAACAAAGGATGCCAGCAAAATATGCCAGACCTGCACCAAGCCCATCCACGTTAAAGCGGTCAGGACAAATGCCGTGAGCATTTGCATCGTCTGTGTGAAGAACAGCAGGCGGATGCGATGCACGCGATCCACGACTGCGCCTGCCAGCGGCGGCAGAATAATCATCGGGACCGCAAAGCTCAAACCCAATATTCCCAGCCAAAGCGGAGAGTTTGTCAATTGCAAAACAAGCCAACCGTTGGCAACGTTTTGCATCCACGTGCCCATGTTGGACACGATCAAGCCCGACCAGATCAATTTAAAGTTGCGATATTGCAGGGCGGCAAAGCGCGCCTGAGGTGCTTGATTGGCTTGCATGTTATTCCGCCGAACTTCCCACGAACGGATTAAATTTCTTCTCATGCCCCACCGTCGTCTGCGGGCCATGACCGGAAAGCAGACGAGTGTGATCGGGCAAAGTAAAGACCTGAGTGCGGATACTATTTTCCAACGCAGACCAATCACCGCCGGGCAAATCTGTCCGGCCGACGGAACCGGCAAAGATGAGGTCGCCGCAGAAACAGACGTCAGCCGAGGAAACGTAAAAGATGCAGTGGCCGGTTGTGTGTCCGGGCGTGAAGCGGACTTCAAATTCCACACTGCCGAGGCGCATAATTTGTCCCTGATAAAAATCAATGGTCGGTTCGGGGCCGGGATCGATGTTGAATCCAAACATCGGCCCGCCGCCCGCCGCGCGCCAAAGAACATGATCGTTCGGATGCAAAGCCACGAGCGGAAGCGGATTCAGCGCGTCGGCAATTGCGCCCGCGCCGCCGATGTGATCGAAGTGCGCGTGCGTGTACCAAAGATGTGCGATGCGCCAATTGCGCTTCTGCGCTTCAGCGAGAATGACCTGGCCGTCCCAGGCTGGATCGATGACCGCCGCGACTCCGGTTTCGGAATCGGCAACGAGATAGGCATTGGTTTGAACAGGGCCAAGAGTGAAGGTAACAATTTCAAGCATGGAAAAATCCATTTCAAAAAATGTTGGTCTCGATACGGCGGCGATGGTCGAGTGGCCGAAGGCCGTATCGAGACCCACCGCCTACTCGACCAACGAAATCTTATTCCGGCATGGCCTCGACATGAACCGGCTCGACATGTTTTGAGCGCGGAATAAAAGCAATGCTGAGCAGGAACACAAATCCAATTGCAGCCAATCCCACCGGATACATCAGCGCCGGATCGCGTTCATATAAAAATCCGGCAATGATCGGCGCCAGCAGGGACGAGGTCGAGCCGATGGTTTCGGCAAGCCCATACGCCAGTCCCATCTGCGATTCATGCACAAGCGGGCGCACCAGCGCGATTCCCAGTCCGCGCAAAACACGATAACCGCCAAGTAAAAAGTATGCCAGCGAAAATTCCCAGAAGCCCGTGCCTTTCCAGATCAAAAAAGCAAAGGCGGCCACGCCGAGTTGACCGAGGAAAAATCCGGTGCGCGCTTCCAACAGTCCAAGAATAAAATTCAAAGCGGAATTTCCGATGCCGCCAATCGAACCCAGCAGGCCGATTTCACTCAATGAAAGCGCACGCTGGCTCTCCAGAAAGTTTGGCGTAAACGGCTGCGGCAAATACATCGCCACCACAATGAAAAAATAAATTCCGATAAAAGCCAGGAAGCGCCGATTGCGAAACACACTTTCGGGCGGATCAGCCGGGTCGTGATGATCGCGCGGCTGCGTCTCGATCAAAAACAGGAACACAAGCGAAATAACAAATAGAATCGCCGAAACAAGAAATACCGTGCGAAGGCCCTGGTGATCGCCTATCCAG
>JAKAMM010000140.1 GCA_021812905.1 Chloroflexota bacterium
TAAACTCAAATTTAAATATCGGCGCTAAAAAAGTTATTCTTCTTATTAATTCGGCCGATTTTAATATCAAAGGCAATATCAATCTGACTAAAGGAAGCGGATTTTTTATGGTGATTACCGGTCGCGACGCAAACGGAGCTAAGGGAAACATTACGGTTGACCCGTCTGTCGGCGGCGGAGCAGGGCCGAACCTTGAGGGGATTTATGAAGCCGACGGACAGTTTAAAACGGGGGTTGCTGCGCTAGAGCTTAAAGTGCGGGGCTCGGTTGCTGCTTACGGCGGAGCAATTCTAAAGAGGGATTTGGGAGAGGCGGCAAACGCCGCAACCCCTTCGGAACAATTTGAGTTTGCTCCCGATCAGATTATGCTTTTCCCGAATAAACTCGGATACAGAAGAATTAATTGGAAAGAAGTTGCTCCATAATTACCCAATTTATTTTTCCAGAGTCTTGTTTGCCCAAACAACAGCTTTCCTAACAAATGAATCTTTCTCATTTTTATACAATGGAATAATTTCCTTTAGTAATTCTTTTCTGTTTTTAAACGTAGGCCCGGTCTTAATCAAAGACACAAGAGCAGCTCTCCTAACCCAATTATTTGGTGAGTGCGTCATTCCCATTAATTCATCCTTTGCATTTACTCTTTCTTCTAAAATTGGTGCAAGAACCTCGGTCGAAAAAGTGTCGCAAACCGCCCAATCCTTTATATACGATTCCAGCCAGCCTTCTCCAATGCCGCAATGACCTGACGGGAAGTGACAGTAGGCAGGCGCGGCATTAAGTTGACTCCATCATCACGCTTAATTGACCGATGAATTGCTCGGCTGGTCGTTCGACAGGGATTGGCTCGCCATGTTTGCGCAGGCTGGCGCAATATGCCTGAATAGAGCATCCTCAGCCATCCGCCGCGCCTCTTCCAGCGTGCTTCCTTGCGTGTAACAGCCTGGCAAAGCGGGTACGGATACCAGATATTCGCCCTCTGGCTGGCGTTCAATCAAGATGGTGAACGTGTATTCTGTCATTCAGACCTCCAGCATACGACGAGATTATAGCACGCACAAAAGACCATCGACGGCTAGAAAGTCGTTAAAGTTATTTTCTCCTTGCCCGCCACAATACCGTCAGATACAACGCGATCCCAAAGTTGAAAAAGTTCGTGCCGCGAATATCGGGAACCATGCCAATGTATAAACCCTGCGGCCAGAGCAGAGCGATCAAGACCGCCAACTGTCCGACGATGACTTTGTCGTAACTGTAAATCAGAATCGCTCCCAGCACCGCCCCGCCGACGCTGCCCGCGCCGCCTAGAATGACCATCGCCAGCATCATGGCCGAAACATGAAAGGCCGCCATGTCGGGATCAATGTAGCGATACGCACTGGCATACAATGCGCCTGCGATTCCTGCCAGCCCGGATGAAAGCACAAAAGCCAGCAAGCGATAACGCGCCGTATCCACGCCAAAGGAAATGGCGGCGGTTTCATCTTCTGACGCGGCGATCCAGGCGCGGCCGGTGCGGGACGAGATCAACCGTCGGCTGGCCAGCGCGGCGAGAAGCACAAAGCCAAAGACGAGATAAACCTGTGCGGACGGCGCGGCCAGCGTCAGTCCGAAAAGATGCGGTGGCGGCAGGGAGCTGAGTCCATTCGCACCGCCGGTCAGAGTCGGCGCGTTTATGATGACTTGCTGGGTCACCAATCCAAGCGCAAGAGTCGCGACAGCTAGGTAGTCGCCGCGCAATCGCGTTGCCAGCCCGCCTTTGAGCAAGCCGAACAACGCGGCCGTCCCCGCGCTGATCAAAACTACAAGGATGAAATCAAGCCGAAGCAAAGCCGCGGCATAACCGCCGATCGCAAAACTCATGGCGTAGCCGAGATCCAGCACGCCCGCCAGCCCAAGCAAAAGATTGAGGCCGAGCGTGAGCAAAATAAAAATACCGGCGCCGATCAAAAGGATCTGGCCGCCAATGCCGAAGGCGGACATAATGAGCGGCAGCGGAACGAGCGCGATCAGAAGCGCGATCAGAAGCCGCTTCATTTTCGGACTTGAAGCGGGTGCCGTCAAAACGACCGAGTCGCGCGCCGAATCTTGTTCCGTTAAAGATTCCCCGCCGAAGCCGCCGCGCCGCCAGACGAGCAGCGCCGTCAGCAAGCCCAGCAAAAGCACGGGCGTCCATGAAGCGGTTAGAAAATAATCGCTGAGCGAACCGACCACGCCCAGCAGAAGTCCGCTGATCAGCGCGCCGACCGGACTGCCAATGCCGCCCAGTAATGCGGCGGCGAACGCGAAGAGTCCGCTTTCGGCACCAGCCTGTCCGAACGGACGCGAGTAATACAACGCAAAGACAAATGCCGCCGCGCCCGCCAGCGCTCCACCCAACGCAAAGGCGCGCAGGATGGCTCCATCGCGCGGCACGCCAACGATCTGCGCCAGTTCTTCATTCTGCGCCACCGCACGGATGGCGTGTCCCGTTCTTGTTCTTTGCAAAATATAGGTTGTGACCAGCACAAAAAGGATCGCGGCGGCAAATACGAACACATCCGGGAATTGCAGAACAACTTTGCCCTGCAAAAGATTTCCAAGCGGAAGCAGGTTCGGGATTCCATCGGTCGGCACTTCGTTCAGCCCCGGCACACTGCGATGTTCGCCGCGAATGAACGAGGCCTGAAATGTGCGCCAAACCAGCGAGCCTTGATACAGAATAAACGAAATGCCCAGCGAAGCAATCAGCGGAGCCAGCTTCGAGCGTCCGCGAAACGGACGGAAGGCCAGTTCCTCCACGCCGACGCTCAACAACGCGCCGAAGATTATTGACGCCAGCAAGACTCCGCATAATGCAAGGATACGCGTGGAGGCAGGCCAGTTCTGATTGATGCCGACAAAATTTATGGTGGAGGTGACCAGCGCGGTCGTCAGGGCGAACACATCGCCATGCGCTAGATTCAACGTGCGCACTGTGCTGTAGATGACCGTCACGCCGATGGCGTTCAATGCCAGGATTGCGCCGTTCACCAATCCAAAGATCATCAGCTGGATCAGCAGGTCGCGGCAATTGACATTCTTCCCGCACCATGAACTCGTCACAGGCGCGGTGGGCACGGATGCGGCCTCCGGTTTCCGGACGGCCGTCCATTGCGCGCGGACATTTGCAACGCAATTAAATGCCCTTTCTCCATTTACCTCTATAAAGGAAATGCGCCCCGAAGCAGAAACGGGAGAATCGAATTTGCCGTCAATGGATACATTCGATACAGTGACCGAAAACGAATCGTCCGCGATGGGCGGAAGGGAGGCAGGCAAAACCACAAAATTGCAGGATTCGCCTTCTTGGCCTTTGTATGTATATATCAAAGATTGAAAGGTTGAACCGCGAATCCTGAAAACCAGGTCGATCACCAGTCCATCTGTCGTCACAGCATGAGCTTCCCATTGACCATCGTATGGACTGACATTCATTTTTGGAATGGGCGTGGGAGCTGAAGCCGCAGGGACACAGGCCGTTAAAAATAATACGGCGATAACAATAAAAAGAAACTTTAGGCGAGTCATGAGCGGAGTATAATACAGCCCAATTCGGACGGCCAATAAACGGTATATCCATCAATAGAATGAACCCAGATGGTCAGGACATCATCCATTACTTCCCGCAATATCAATATCCTCAGTAAAGGTTTAGTAATAGCGTTAGCTGGAATATTGGCCTTAACAGTACTGATACAGTCAAACCCTGGTATCAACTTGCCTGGCCGCGATTATGGGATATTTTCCTATATCGGCCAACAGATTTTGCTGGGGAAACTGCCGTACAAGGATGCCTGGGATCACAAACCTCCCGCCATTTTTTATTTTGATGCGCTTGGACTTTGGGTCGGCCATGGTTTGCGCTGGGGCATCTGGCTCATTGAGTTTATTTCACTGTTTGCAGCGATCTGGTTTTCCTATATCTTAATAAAAAAGTTGTGGGGAGTTTTACCGGCTCTGTTCGGAACAGTCCTTTGGCTGTACGGTCTCAACATCACACTACAGGGTGGAAATTCGACCGAGGAATATCCGCTTCCGTTTCATTTTCTGGCCCTGCTTCTTTTTCTGGAACTCACTGAATCTCCAGAAAACCCCTGGGCTAACTTGTTGGTGGGACTGGCGTTTGGGGTCAGTTTTATGTTCAGGGCCAATAATGCAATGGTGGAAACTGCCATTGTTCTGACCCTGATAGCGCTGCAAGTCCTGCGCCGAAATTGCCACACCCTATTCAAACAATTGATCTGGATGGCAATTGGTGCGCTAGTACCCATTCTTGGCACAACAATTTATTTTTGGACACAACACTTATTCAATGAGATGTTCGCGGCTTCCATCCTGTACAACATAACCTACAGCGAAACAAAATTTGCCGGCACGCCCGCTATTGTCGCCGGATTCCAGATATTGGGAATTGTTGGATGGATCGGCCTGATAGGTTACATCATTGCATTGTTCTTGTTAATTCGGCAATGGCGGACCAAGCCATCAGCGA
Source organism: Chloroflexota bacterium (assembly GCA_021812905.1). The sequence continues at coordinate 4,514 of JAKAMM010000140.1, forward strand.
TGTTGCTCCTGCTCGTGATTGGATGCCCTTTCGCAGTCAGTGTAAGCGACCCGGCGCAAAGGAACTATGCACATTACTTCATGAACTGGCTGCCTTTCATAGCGTTGCTTGGCGGATTGGTTATCCATACGATCCAAGGCAAATTGATTCTCAAGCTGCAAAATATGCGGATGGCCGAGCCTGTTCTTGTCGGTTCTACATTAGTACTCGCCATCATCTTTTTTGTCGTCAGTGGCCAGGCGTTCCAATATTTGATATCTTTTACAAATGTGATCAAGCGCACCGACGTCGAGCGTATCTCCACGATTTCGACGTACGTGGAAGATAACACCAGTCCGCACGATCAGGTCATATTCTGGGGTGGTTTCCCGGGCGAGAATTTGATGGCGCACCGCGCCTCCGCCACTGCTTACATTACCTATCCCTTATTACTCGACTCAAATCTGTCAGAGCAGTTCAGCGGCCAATTCATGCGCGATCTTACCGGCAATCGGCCCGTCCTGATCGTTGACATGGAATACACCAAGGCGCTTTCTCTGGATCCACAAAAAAGGGCAACCCAGCTTACCGCCCATTTTGAATGGCCTTATCTGCCGTCAAACATTGACGAAGTACTAAAGTTCATCGACGATCATTATCATGTCGAGATCACATTTAGGAACGCAACTGTATATCGTCTGAATGGAACACATTACCCATAGAAACATCCATGCCATAAAAGAGGATTTACGGTCGTACAAACGCCAAAGTTGAACCG
>JAKAMM010000141.1 GCA_021812905.1 Chloroflexota bacterium
GTCGGCAGGCTGGACATCGTAATGACCGTAGATCATCACGGTCGGCGCAGATTTGCCCGCACCATTCCAATCGCCATAAACCACCGGATGTCCGCCGGTGGGCATGATCTGCACGTTGTTCATGCCGATTGTCCGCAACTGTGCCGCCATCCACTCGGCGGCCTTTTGCATGTCAGCCTTGTGTTCGGGATCCGTCGAAATGGACGGGATCGCCAACACTTCCTTCAACTCGGCCAAAAAACGTTCGTTGTTTTGACTGGCAAACTCAAGAGCCTTCTGAAGCATCGTACCTCCTATTTTAATTTTCCAAATAAAAACCAGAAAGTATTACGCGGAAATCTTTCCGCGCATTCTTTTTCCCAGACGAAATCGCCCGGAATAAAAACAGCCTTCACCATTTCATCGAAATCATTTGATTCTTCGCCCAACAGAGTCAACATTGTCCGATAACGCACTTGTTGTGGATATTCATCTTTAGATGATTTTGGCGACTCGCGATAATCAATGAGATAATTCTTCCACAAATCGCTGCGTGCGCGGACCTCGTGCCGGACTTTGGCATCCCAGGCCGCCCGCCACTTCGAGCGGATCGCGTCCATCTGCGCCGCGAGCGAATCCGCTTCGGGGCCGAGCCGCTGTCTCGCAAGCAGGAGCCCGCCCAAAGTCAGGCGGGGAAGCGTAAAGGAACCGGGCAGCGTCACATAAAGTTCCTTCGAGAGCAAATAGTCCTGCAACTCTGGAATGCCCGCTTCGAGAAATTGTCGGTCTTGTGCGAGTGTAGTCATTTTCTTCCCGCTCCCAGCGCCTCGGCGCTGAATTCGCCGCCGGGGACGGCGGCTTGCCTGCGCCAGTGCCGCAGGCATAGGTGAGCAAATTGAATTAAGGAGTCGGAACCGGAGTCTGATCGAGTGAACGCCGCGTGACAAGGAACCAATCGGATATAAATGCCAGGCGGTCACTGGTATCGTAAAGCGGGGCTACCTGCACACCGTGTACCTGCAAATCCACGCCGTATGAGTAGACCGGATAATAGAGCGGCAGGGATGGAAGTTCCTTTGAAAAGACAACCTGGAAGTTCCGATACAGTATTGCACGGGCCGTGAAATCAGTTTCAGTACGCGCCTGTTCAAGATACTCACTGGCCGTCCGATTATCCCACTGGGAATAATTCTGTCCGCCGGTGGCTTCAGCCTGGTGCCAGAGCGGATAAGGATCCGGGTCAGGCGTGCGCGCGAGATTCAGGTCCACAAGTGCGGCTTGATACGAACGCGTTGCAAGATACGTTGGAAGAATCTGATCATACGGCACGGGCTGTAAATTAACCTGCACGCCGATCTGCGCCCACTCCTGCTGAATGGTTTGCGCGATCTGCGTGTGCAGGGCGTCATCTGGATGAATGAGGGTGAAGTTCAAAGCAACGTTGTCTTTGGAGCGCACTGTGCCGCCAGTGGCAGGAATGACATAACCTTCGCCCTTTAGCAGGGAAATGGCCGTCTCGGGATCATACGTGAGGTGTTCAATGCCATCATAATATGCCCATGAGCCAGGCAGGATCGGTCCATCCGCAACGATGGCCTGTCCCTTCAGGAAAGTGGACACAATATAATTGCGATTCATGCCGAGCATCAAGGCGCGGCGGACCTTTGCGTTCTGTAAAAATTGAACTGCATTATTATTGAGATTGAGCAGCACCATACTCATCTGCGGCAGGCGGGCCGTATAAACCGCGAGGTTCGTATCGGCCAGGGCTTGTGGCAGAATATCAGGCGTGATCTGACTGATGCCGAGTACCTCGCCCTGTTTGTACGCGTCAAAAGCTGATTTCGAATCGGGATAATAACGGAAGACCACCTGCAAAATAAAAGGTTTCTTTCCATAATAAGATTCGTTGAGCGTCAAAACGACGCCGGTTATCCGGCCATTGTCAACCAGCAGATGGTCAAATTTATAGGGCCCAGTGCCAACCGGTTTAATATTAAAATCCGCGTTGGCAAATTGATCGGCGGAAACAGAGCCGAGAATATGCTGTGGGAGAATACCAAACGTCACATAGTCGAGAAAGGGCGCAAAAGGTTCGGGAAGCGTGAACTTAAGATTGTGATCGTCTATTTTTTTGACATTGATCTGATTCCACAGATCCTTCACATCCTGCGGAAAAAGCGAACTGGTCTTGATCAGGCCAATCGTGAAGATCACGTCGTCGCTTGTAACGGGTGTGCCATCCTGCCAGACCGCGTTGGCACGGATTGTAAAATTGTAGACTGTGCCGTCAGGTGTCGTCCCCCATGCATCAGCCAGATCCGGCTGCGGCAAACCGCGCGAATCAAACTTGATGAGTCCGCTGAAGACCAAACGATCCACGTCGCGGTCAGCGGAGTTGTTCCAATCCAAAAGCGGGTTGAGGCGGCCCAGGGAGCCGATCAATGCTTCGGTATAGACGCCGCCGCTGGTAGGCTCTGGCGATGTAGGCGTCAGAACCGGTTGCTGACTCACCAACAACAGCGCCACAACCACCAGAGTCGCAACGACGACTAAAATCTGCCAGCGTAATCTTTTCATGGATTCAAATAAAGAAAGGCCGCGTGCCAGTTCCCGCCTTCTTAGGCAAGAACAAGCGGCCTCTCTATGAGGAGAAACCTAGCGTCCCAGAATAACAATGGTGATTGCGAGAGCGAAGAAAAGAACGCTCAACACAATCGTGACCCAAAACAGGACACGTTCGATCCCGCGGCGGGCAGTAAATACGGAACTGGCATCCGCGCCAGTCAGACCGCCCAAACCGGCGCCCTTGCTCTGCAGAATAACACTGAGGACGAGTCCTACAGAGGTTATAATCAGCGCGATATCCAAAAACTTTAACATGAGTGTGCCTCCTGGAATTTAGCGGGCAAATTATACCTGTTATCGAGGAAACTCGTCAACCAAACTTTGTTGGACATAAATGCCCGCAACCATCACGAAACAAATTTCAACACGGATGGTCATCTTTTCAACAAAACACCACACTTCCCCCCTTCTTTTCAAGAAGATACATTGAAGGCAAGAGGAAATCACTTTCAAGGTATTACATGGAAGAAATTATCGTTAATCTGCACATGCACACCCGCTATTCCGACGGCGGCGGCAGCCATCATGACATCGCAACGGCCGCGCTCAAATGCGGCCTCGAGGCGGTCATCGTCACCGACCACAATGTACTGGTAAAAGACTTCGAAGGTTATATTGCAAGCGGACGGCAAAAGGTATTAATGCTGATCGGCGAGGAAATCCACGATCAGGCACGCGACCCGCAAAAAAATCATCTGCTTGCGTTCGGAGCCAATCAGGAACTGGCAATGTACGCCAGTAATCCTCAAACTCTAATCAATGCCGTGAAGGATTCTGGCGGACTTGCTTTCCTTGCCCATCCCAACGACCCAGCCGCACCCACTTTTAACGAAACAGATATTTCATGGGAGGATTGGGCCGTCAAAAACTACACCGGCATCGAGCTTTGGAACGGGCTCAGCGAACTCAAAACCGTCGTGCCCACAAAACTTCACGGCGCTTTCTATGCCTACTTCCCCGCGCTGGTTGCACATCATCCGATTCCAAATACGCTGCGTAAATGGGACGAATTACTAACCAGCGGCAACCGCGTGGTCGCCATCGGCGGCTCGGACGCGCATGCCTCCCGTCTGCGCCTTGGGCCGTTGAGTCGCGTCATCTATCCTTACGATTTCCATTTCAAGGCCATCAACACACACGTCTTTATCCCCAAGCCTTTGACAGGCGAAGTCAGCGCGGACAAGCGAATGATTTACGAGGCGCTGGCTGCCGGACATTGCTTCGTTGGATATGACCTGCCCGGCTCGACGCGCGGATTCCGCTTCACTGTCCAGGGACGTGAAGCGGCTGCCATTATGGGAGACGAAATCCCGGCCCGGGGCGGCGTCACGTTACAGGCGCGTCTGCCACACGCGGCCGAGATCAGATTGCTCAAAGATGGCGCAGTAATCCGCAAAGCCGTGAATCAACAAGCCTTGACTTATATCACAACCGAGGCGGGCGTCTATCGGCTGGAAATTTATCGGAATTACCTCGGGCTGAGACGAGGCTGGATTTTCAGCAACCCGATTTACGTCCGGTGAGTGAGCCGTCATTAGCGAGTGTTGGTCGAGTAGGCGGCGGGTTTCGATATGGCCTTCGGCCTACTCAACCACCGCCGTATCGAGACCGAGCGAAGCCTGAAGCAATCCCCTTTCTAATGCGAGGAGATTACTCACCTGCACTTGCGCCAGGTGCAAGTGTCGTCGCCACACTCGCCGTCTAAGGCTCGCGGCTCCTCGCAATGACATGTGCTTTGCCCTCCCCAAATCCGGCAACTTGGCGTACAATCAGCCTGCACAACAAAGGCGCGTCTCATAAATAACGTTCCTTCCGCTCCTGGCAGGCCCACAGCTTGAACAAGAGCAATCCCATGGAAAGGAGGCATCCCCATGCGTAATTACGAATTAGTTTGCATTATCCAGACCGACCTGGACGAGGCCGCTTTAAACAGCGTGCTCGACCGCCTCAAAGGCTGGGTGACCGAATCTGGCGGCAGCGTCGATAAGGTGGATATCTGGGGCAAGCGCAAAATGGCTTACCAGATCAGGAAACAGCGCGAAGGCAACTATGTGCTGTTCAACCTGTCGCTGGACCCCCAAGCCGCCCGCGGACTGGAGCAGAACATTCGCTACACCGAAACCGTTCTGCGCCACATGCTGACCCTCGTTGGATAATTACTGCTTCTTGCATTAAAATCTAAACTTTCAAACGCTAGAAATTGGGCATAAACTGAAATCCCGGTTTAGATATTTACGCAGTACCCTGTAATTGATCTCGGTCTGATCAAAGGAGAGAGCTATGAGCCGAGGCTTGAACAAAGTCATGATCATTGGCCATCTGGGCAAGGACCCCGAAATGCGTTATACGCCCTCTGGCCGCCCGGTAACTACTTTCACCGTCGCCGTAAGCCGTTCATGGACCAGCGCTGACGGTGAACGCCACAGCGAAACCGAATGGTTCAACATTGTGGCGTGGGGCAACCTGGCCGAGATCTGCAAACAATATCTCACCAAAGGCCAGCAGGTTTACATCGAAGGCCGCTTACAGACCCGCCACTGGGATGACAAGGAAGGCCAGAAACACACCAGCGTGGAGATCGTCGCAAATGAAATGATGATGCTCGGGGAGCGCCGCGACTCCAACCACGGCCACGATGAACAATCCACATCCGTGG
>JAKAMM010000142.1 GCA_021812905.1 Chloroflexota bacterium
CCCATTCTTTTTTATCTTCCATCTTGATGAGTTGTGAAAGTGATTTACGCCACATGGCGAAGGTGGTGTTCATGGTCTCTCCTAAGTAGATTTTCACGAAGTTATACCCTTAAAAAGGCAAAAGGTTATCTATTCTAGGACCTGAATATACTAGAAAAATATGATAAATATTGACTTTTCCCTCTGACCCTGCTATAATGCCGCGATCTCGATATTTCACGCCCAAAAGGCGTTTTTGCAGGAGCAATCATGTCGGAATTAGTTATTAAGAATCTCCATGTCAGCATTGGGGACAAGGAAATTCTCAAAGGTCTTGATCTCACAATCAAACAAGGCAAAATTCACGCCATCATGGGGCCGAACGGCACGGGCAAGTCCACCTTGGCCTACACACTGATGGGGCACCCGAATTATACGGTTACCCAAGGCGAAGTTCATTTCAAAGGCAAGAACATTCTTGAGCTGGAACCAGACGAACGTTCCCGCGAGGGAATTTTTCTGGCGTTCCAATATCCGGTTGCTATTCCTGGTGTGACCGTTGCCAACTTTTTACGCACCGCGCTCAATGCCCGTCGTCGCGCCGTCAATCCCGAAGATAAGGGCATGCCCATCCCTGAGTTCCGCAAGATGCTCAAGGAGAAGATGGAATTGCTCAAGATGGATCAGGCGTTCGCTGGTCGCTATTTGAACGATGGATTTTCTGGCGGCGAGAAGAAGCGAGCTGAGATCTTGCAGATGGCCGCCCTCAGACCGGAAATCGCTATTTTGGACGAGACCGATTCAGGTCTGGATATCGATGCGCTGCGCATCGTCGCGGAGGGCGTCAACGCTCTTTCTGGACCCGAACTCGGCGTGCTCGTCATCACGCATTATCAGCGCCTGTTGAATTACATCAAACCGCAGTTCGTCCACATCATGCTCGATGGGCGCATCGTTGAATCTGGCGGCCCTGATCTGGCATTGCATCTCGAAGAGCAGGGCTACGATTGGGTTCGTGAGAAGTATGAGGAAGTCGCCTAACAGAGGCGATACTCGATAATTCGAAAATCGATTCTCGAATATCAAACCTCGAATTATCGAATGTAACTTTATTGGAGTTCCCATGACTGAAGATTCCAAGATACTTGATGATATTGGTGAATACAAATACGGTTTCCATGACCGTGATGATAATTATGTTTTCAAATCCCAGCGCGGACTTTCGCGCGAGGTGGTTGAAAATATTTCGCGCATGAAGAACGAGCCGCAATGGATGCTTGAATTCCGCCTCAAGGCGCTCGAACATTATCTGACTCGCCCCATGCCAAATTGGGGACCTGACATCTCGAACCTTGACCTTGACAATATTTTTTATTACGTCAAGCCGACCGAGAAAAGCGAAAAATCTTGGGACGATGTCCCGGACGATATCAAAAACACGTTCGACAAATTGGGCATCCCCGAAGCCGAGCGGAAATTTTTGGCAGGTGTTGGCGCGCAATACGAATCCGAAATGGTGTATCACTCCATTTTGGAACATCTCGAAAAGCAGGGCGTGATCTTCCTTTCCATCGAGGATGGCCTGAAACAATATCCCGATCTGTTCAAGGAATATTTCGGCACGGTCATCCCGATCGAAGATAATAAATTTGCCGCGTTGAACTCAGCCGTTTGGTCAGGCGGATCATTCGTCTATGTTCCGAAAGGCGTCAAAGTGGATTTACCGTTGCAGGCTTACTTCCGTCTCAACACCGCCAACGTCGGACAGTTCGAGCGCACGCTCATTATTGTTGATGAAGGCGCGTCGGTGCATTATGTCGAGGGTTGCTTCCTGGAAGGCGCGCAAGTCCGTACTCGAAACGGCGAGAAGTCTATTGAGCAAATTAGCATTGGCGACGAGGTGTTGACGCATCAAGGTCGTTATCGCCGCGTGTATCATACGCAAAAACGTTCATATCATGGCAAGGTGTATAACATCCGCTTTTATGGAGACAGCGGACGTGAGTTAAATATTACCGGCGAACATCCTTTATTGGTTGTTCGCCGCCAGAAACAAAACGAGCGCAACAAGGAATTTCAATTGACTTGGGCGCGTGCCGACAGCGTCCAGGAAGGCGATTATCTGGTTGTGCCAGTGCCTCAACCTGTGATGGAACCTGCCTTCGCTCATAGTGTGACCATTCCTTTGGGGCGTGGCCGCCACGCTCCTGTCGAGCGCGAAGTCAATCTGCCTTACGAACCAGATTTCTTCCGCCTGCTCGGTTACTATTTTGCGGAAGGTCATGTGGATAACGAGCATTACTTGTCATTGTCTTTCCATGTTGAGGAGACCGAGTATCTTGCAGACGCTAAATCCCTCATGGAAAGATATTTTGGCAAGTCGCCTATCGAAAATACGCCGCGTCAAAACGGGCAGACCCTCGTGCTTTCCTCGACTGAAATTGCGCGCACTTTTGCCCGCGAGTTTGGTTCAAATGTTTATGAAAAACATATCCCCGAATGGGTGACCGGCGCTGATCCTGCCTTGCTCTTAGAATTAATTAATGGCATGTGGCGCGGTGATGGAAGTTACGACCCGAAGAAGAACATGTTCCGATATAACACAGTATCTGCGGATTTAGCTTACGCTTTCCGTGATGCTTGCTTGCGGCTGGGAGTGGCGGCTTCTGTGAACAAGCAGGAGCGTATCCTGCCTCGCAAGGATATTTATGCGGTCGTGATTGCATCGCCGTTCAATCCAAAATTTGGAGAAATTGTCGGCGTGAATGCGCCCGCAGGCGACCTCAGCGGCTCTCCATTTGCCCTCGATGAAAATTTCCTTTATGTTCCGATCAAGGAAATTGAAGTTGACGAACAGGAAACCGAAGTCTACAACTTCTCTGTGGAAGAAGATGAGTCATATGTCGCGGAAGGCGTAGTCTCGCATAACTGCACGGCCCCCCAATACACGTCGAACTCATTCCACTCCGGCGTGATTGAGATTATTGTCAAGAAGGGCGCCCGCTCACGTTATTCCACGATTCAAAACTGGTCAACCAACGTGTTTAACCTCGTCACACAACGCGCCAAAGTTTTTGCCGACGCCTCGCATGAATGGGTCGATGCCAATCTCGGCTCGAAGCTGACGATGAAATATCCGTCCTGTTATTTAATGGAACCAGGCGCGCACGGAGAAATGTTGTCGATGGCCTTCGCCGGCCCAGGTCAGACACAGGATGCGGGCAGCAAGATGATCCATTTTGCACCGAATACCACCAGCAAGATCGTGTCCAAATCCATTAGCAAATCCGGCGGACGCGCCTCCTATCGCGGCATGGTCAAAGTTTATAAAGGCGCGAAGGGCGTCAAATCCAACGTGGTTTGCGATGCGCTTTTACTCGATCCCAAATCGCGCTCTGATACTTATCCCACCATCGAAATTGACGAAGACGATGTGACCATTGGTCACGAGGCTTCGGTCAGCAAAGTAGGTGAGGAGCAGCTCTTCTATCTCATGTCGCGCGGCCTCAGCGAAGAAGAAGCCACCGGCATGGTGGTTGCCGGTTTCATCGAGCCGCTCGTCAAAGAACTGCCGATGGAATATGCTGTCGAAATGAACCGCCTCATCCAACTTCAAATGGAAGGCTCCATCGGTTAGCAAGTTATCACGTTTGCATGTTTGAACGTTCCAACCTTTCAACCTGCAAACTTTCAAACGGATAAATAGATGCAAGAGAAACCAAAAGTTGTAGTTTCAAGAACTCGACGGGCCGAACCCGCCGCAAAGGATTTTTCATTCACCCAAGCCGACATCCCCGCCTCGAGCGGTGATATCGCTTCTTATCGCGCCCGCGCCTGGGACGCGTTCAAACGGCTTGCCCTTCCCTCGATATCCGAGGAAGCCTGGCGCCGTACCGATATTCACAGCCTGCCCGCCGACAAATTTACGCTCCCGAAGGATGGCGCGTTCAAGGATTATCCGTCTGTGCCGGAGGATTTGCTCAAGCCTCTCGTGGCCGATGCGCACGGTGGACAAATTGTTTTGCTCCCCGGTGGTGCAACCGTTGATCTTGATGAAAAGCTCGCTAAAAAAGGTGTAATTTTCACTGACTTAAAAACCGCGCTTGAAAAGCATCCTGAACTGGTTGCAAGAATGCTTGGGCAAACCGTCAACGTTGAAGAAGGAAAATTTTCCGCGCTGGCCGGCGCGTTCGCACAAAACGGCGTGGTTTTATATGTTCCCAAAGGCGTAACGGTTGAAGAACCTTTCCACTCTGTTTTGTGGGGACCGGGTGCAAATCTTGCTTATGTTTCGCATTTGCTTGTTCTTATCGAAGACGACGCGTCTGCAACCTACGTTCACGAATCTGCTTCGCCAACTGAAGACAAGATGAATACGATGCACGCTGGTATTGTCGAGATCAAAGTCGGAAATGACGCGAATCTTAAATTTGTTGAGTTACAATCCTGGGGCAAACACGTCTGGAACTTTTCGCATGAGCGGATTCGCGTCGAGCGCGGCGGCAATCTCGATTGGATCTTTGGCGCAGTCGGCTCGCGGCTGACAAAAAATTTCTCCGAACTTGATCTGGCCGGTGAAGGTGCAACGGGACGCATGTCCGGTTTTTATTTCACCGATGGTACACAGCATCTCGACCATGACACGCAACAGAATCATCTGGCTCCGCATACCACCAGCGATCTGTTGTTCAAAGGCGCGTTGAAGGGCAGCAGCCGATCTGTCTGGCAGGGCATGATCTATGTCGCGCCGTCAGCGCAGAAAACGGACGGGTATCAGGCCAACCGCAACCTCGTCCTGAGTGAAGGGGCGCGTGCCGATTCGATTCCCGGCCTCGAGATCCTTGCGGACGATGTCCGTTGTACGCATGGGGCTACCGTCGGCAAGTTGGAAGCGGAGCCGCTCTTTTATCTGGAAAGCCGCGGTATTCCCCCCAAGGATGCCGAGCGAATTATGGTCGAGGGATTCTTTGATCCGATCATGCAACGTATTCCGTTTGAGGGCGTGCGCGAAAGATTCCATCAAGCCATTTTGGAAAAAACTGGATAATTTCAGAATTGAATGATTTGTGGTTGGAGTAATAAAATCTGTAGTAGTCAGGAAAACAAATGCCAACAGCCAAAACAAAAACCAAAGTTAAGCAAACGCGTGGAGTGTCTGCATCCGGGCCGGCGCGGCGCGCTCGTGGGGGACGCGTGCAATTCGCCTACATGAAGGCTCCCGGTGCAGCGCATGCTTTTGAAGTAGGGGATACAGTCGAAGTT
>JAKAMM010000143.1 GCA_021812905.1 Chloroflexota bacterium
GCATAATCTTTGGGGTCGTGGATGTTCGCGTCGCGGAAATCAGTGGCCTTTTTCAGCATGGACGCTTGAATATCGGTCAGCAATCTGCTGAGGCTCGCGGCCAGATTCGATTGCGGGACGAAGGATTTTCCGCCTCTTCCGGGGATATCGCGGCGGGCCAGCGCCACCGAACCTTTTTCCACATCCTTGGGGCCGATCTCGACGCGCACAGGAACGCCGCGCATTTCCCAATCGTTGAACTTGAATCCCGAGCTGACATTTTCGCGGTCGTCCATTTTTAGACGGATGCCCGCCGCTTTGAGTTCGGCAAAGATTTTATTCGCTACTTCCATAACCTTGCTCTTTTCAGCATCGTTCTTATAAATGGGAACGATGACAGCTTGAATGGGTGCAAGGCGGGGAGGCAGAACCAGTCCCTGATCGTCGCCGTGCGTCATGATGATGGCGCCGATCATGCGTGTGGATAAACCCCACGAAGTGGTCTCGCAGAATTGAAGCGTGTTGTTCTGGTCAACGTATTGGATCTCGAAAGCCTTGGCGAAATTCTGACCGAAGTAATGGGATGTTGCCGATTGCAAAGCGCGTTTATCCTGCATCATGCCTTCGATGGAGGTTGTGATCTGTGCGCCCGCGAATCTTTCGGTCTCACTTTTGCGGCCTTTGATGACAGGGATGGCGGCTTCGTTGATGGCAACGTCCGCATAAATATCGAGGATGCGATACATCTCTTCGAGCGCCTCCTCTTTGGATGCATGCGCAGTGTGGCCTTCCTGCCAGTAAAACTCGGCAGTGCGAAGGAATAACTTTGTGCGGAGTTCCCAGCGCATGACAGAGCCCCATTGATTAATGAGTACGGGCAGGTCGCGCCAGGATTTGATCCACTTGGAATACATATAACCGATGATGGTTTCGGAAGTGGGTCGCACCACGAGAGGCTCTTCCAGCTTTTCTCCGCCGCCGTGCGTGACGACGGCCAGTTCGGGCGAGAAGCCTTCCACGTGTTCTTTTTCTTTTTCAAAGAACGACATGGGGATCAAGATTGGGAACGCGGCATTGACATGTCCCGTCTCTTTGAAGCGTTTATCAAGCGCGGCAGTGATGTTTTCCCATAAAGCCCAGCCGTAAGGCCGCACGACCATACATCCGCGCACGGGGGCGTAATCGGCCATCTCGGCTTTCAGCACAAGTTGGTTGTACCATTCCGAAAAATCTTCACTGCGGGTTGTAAGTTTATCTTCAGCCATTTTTCCTCGATTGAATTCTGTCATTGCGAGCGCTTTTTGCGAAGCAATCTTCCCCGGTTAATTGGAGATTGCTTCGACGCGGGCAAAGAACGCCCGAAACGCTGTCTCGCAATGACACGTAAAATTACTTTAGCATTTCCACTGCAGATTCTATATCCGCCGCGAATTGTACCAATTCTCTTTGTGAAGCGGACACATAAGAATCCAAAGACGTGTAAACCTGATCGATCACGGACCGCCAGCCGTCCCCGATCAGGATCAGCGGCCTCCGGTGATGCGAATCGATGATCATCAAATTCCACATGAGCGAAATCTCTGCCAATGTGCCGGGACCGCCGGGCAGGGCCAGCGCCGCGTCGCAATTTTCGATCAAACCTAAAATGCGATCCGTCAAAGTGGTTCTTTGGATTTCTTCCTTGACCCATTGATTTGCGTCGACAGTTCGCCATTTCTCAATGTCGCTGCATGTCACGCCGATTACGTGTCCGCCTGCTTCGGCCGCGCCACGGCTGACGGCTTCCATCGTGCCCATGTAGCCGCCTGTCAATACAATGTGTCCGCGTTTGGCGAGCAGACCGCCTAATTCAAACGCTTCGGTATATGTTTTATCGCCGGGGGTCGGCTTTGAGCTTCCAAATATACTGACTCTCATTTGTCATCCCATGTTCTTGATTTATTGATTTCCAATTTTTTCAAAATAGCCTGTTCAAGGTCGATCTTTAAAACGGATGCCAGTTGCAAAAGATAAAGTGCCACGTCTGCCAACTCGCTCGCGAGTTCATCTTTATCCTTCACTTCCTCGCGCCATTGGAAATGTTCCATGATCTCAGCCGCTTCCAATGCCAGCGAAATAGACAGGTTTTTCGGCGTCTGCGGACGTTTGCTTCCGGCCTCATACCAGCCTTTGGATTTTACGAGGGTGTTCATCTTTTCAGTCAGATCGTTGATTGTCAATCGGTTATCTTTCATTGTTTGTTTTCCGGCAAATAAAAACGGCTCGCCAGGTCTGGGAGCCGCTTTCAGCAGGCACGAGGAACTGAACCTAACCAGACCGAGAAGGTTTATATCCACGCGGGGAAGGCAACGGGTTCAGTGTCATGGCGCAGATTATACACGAAATTTGTATCTTCTCAAAAAGAAGGGGGAAGCGGGGGGTGGTTTGGGGCGGGCGAAGCCAGCCCCAAACCACTCCGCTTTATTGTAAAGATACCGAAATTTATTGATACAGCGCCGCCAAAAAAAAAGCGGAACCATTTGCCAGCGATACTTTTCGATGATTAGATGCAAAATCAAAACCGCGAGTGCAACGACGAAGTTTCTCCGCGAATTGTTCTGATTGTAAGTGCGATTTTTTTGTCAGCGTTCGGTCATTTGCTGGCGATCACGATCAGCACAACACTTGAGGCAATTTCAATTTGCCGGGTTTCGATTTTGAATCCAGCTTTTTCAAGTGGGCGGACTGCCCGCTTGCCCATAATATCCATGACGTTTGCTGGAGTCTCGCCTGTGACGCGGAATAACCAGGCCGCGACGCGATCGAGGGATGCGCGTCCGATGATCCACGCAGCGGGCAGGATGATGAAGCGGCCTCCTCTGTGTAAAACGCGATACACGTCTGATAGCGTGCGCGGGTCGAAGATGTATTCGGATGGAAAAGTAGAAACCACACTGTCGAACATTTGCGATGGAAAGGGCAGTGCTTGCGCCAGTCCACGCGTGAGACGGGCAGAGCCGTCCGTGTTGCGTTTAGCGAGGAAACCCATTTGACGAGATTCGTCCAGTCCAACGGCGAGCAGGCCTCGAGTCCGTAAGATGCGTTGCAAGTGTCCCGGGCCGTGTCCAATCTCGAGTATGCGCGTCCCTGCGATGAATGGGATTACCGTCTGGATCCAATCCTTCCAGCGCCCAATTGAAACAACTGCCGCGACGAAATCATACGTCCAGGCGAAGGCGTGATAGAAATGATGAAAGAAAAAACGCATGAAGCGTTGGATGAGTTGCATGTCAAATAAAACAAGGGTTTGACCTTACGGCCAAACCCTTGTTGCTTTCTTGCGTGGTTAGGATGTTGCGGAGGGTGTTTCACCGCCAGATTTCTTGGGCTTGCGGACGGCGTCCAGAGCGCTTTCGCCACGCGTGCGGACTTCCTTGGCAAATTCTTCGCCGCGGGTGCGGGCTTCCTTGGCCAACTCTTCGGCGCGGGCGCGGGCCTCTTTGGATAACTCGTCCGCGCGGGCACGGGCTTCAGCAGCGGCGGCCTCGGCGCGAGCTAGTGCATCTTCAGCAGTCTGCGAAGCCATGTCGCGCAACTCAATGCTCTTATCTTTGATCAAAGCCCGCGTTTCCTCGCCGCTTTGCGGAGCAAACAAAAGCGACACGACAGCGCCAGTCAAACCGCCGACGATAAAGCCGACGAGGAAAGCCCCAAATTCATCACGATCGGAAGACATAGGATTTTCTCCTTTCAGAAGAACGAACTATTTTCTTTTTAGTCCCATTAATTCTAACACACGTTGAATACTGGCCAGGTAGCCATTCAACTTTATAACCGGTTCGATCACACTTTCGCCCAGGAATTCGGCAGTGCCGCGCAGTGTGTTGACGGTTTCGCTGGTGGCCTGGATGATCGGGCGGACTTCATTTTGCAGAAGGTTGATCAGGCTGGCGAGTTGGACGAGCAATACAACCAACGCGATACCGATCACCAGCGTCTCAAGCGCCACAACGATAATGAAAATGTCGCGAATTCGACCTACTTCCGGGGCAGGTGTTTCAGGCCTGGCGAGAAAGTAGATGGCGGTAATCAGTCCAACGAGGATAAATACCACGATAGCAATGATGGCCGCTATCATGGTCTTCATCCGCCGTTCCTGGGCTTTTTTTACAGCCATCTGCTCGGGGGTCAGCGGAGGAGGAGCGGGCGGAGTTTGTGGTTGAGGAAGTGACGTTGGCATAATTTATTATAGCACAGCGGATTTGGATTATTTCATTCCGAGCAAAGACATTTCGTGACGAGGCGTTCGATCCCAGCTTTCGTGGAAGGGTCGCGGACTGGAATTACAACTCGATTATATTCAATAACTCTTTTAGCGCCAGCAGCTCTTCCGTGGACAGGATTACCCCTTTGCCTCTCCTCTCCCTGTCCGGCGACCATTCGCGGATATCGTATTTCGGCTCGCGGTCGTTCCAACTCATGAAGTTGACTTCCTTTGTTTCACCCCAAAACGGACTTGGAAAGCACGACGATCTTTTTGATGATTTCGTATTTGATTTCGGACATGGTTCAGTTCTCTCTTTCCGACTCTCAGGATTATCATGATGCTTATCAGCAGATTGGACGTTTCATCGAGGACGTGTACATGACGAAGCGTATTCACTCTGCCTTGGGATATCTGAATCCCGCTGAGTTCGAGGCCGCCTGGCAGCTCGCTCAGTTGGAGCAGGGTACCCCCTAAGAATCGCTAAAAAACTGTCCAATTTTTGGGGTCCATTACAGACTGTGATTAAACCCAGAGACTGATTGAAACAATGCGCCACATTTTGATTAGTTTATTGTTTCACCTGTCCAACGGTCTCTATTAGCCCAGAAAGGACAGTGTGGACATTTTTCACCTTCGGGATAGTCAATACCTTCTTCATGTGGACAACCAAATATTCTATCTACCATTACTACTCTGTAAACATTGTGTTGTTCTAGAAAACTCACAATTTTTACTTTTATTTCTGTATCATAGCGAACGTCCGTATTTGTCCCGAACCACTTTTCCATAAACGCAACATCATCGTCTTTTTCAGACAAAACAATTCCGACCACCACTTTTGAAGCAAACTTGTCATCTACACCATAATAAGCGATTGTCGCAATTGGATATCCCGCTTTTCGGTGGGATTTTTTCTCTAGCCAGTATTGAGGATTGCTTGGAGTCAAGTCTGTTTTCTCCTGAAATTTATCTCAAAAATTTGCAAGGCTACGATATAACTCAA
>JAKAMM010000144.1 GCA_021812905.1 Chloroflexota bacterium
CGAAAGTGTTTTGTAGTGGCGACTTTAGTCGCTTTTTACCCGAACGACTGAAGTGGTTACTACGTTTTCGTGAAGTACTGATTCTCCTTTGGAAAATAGTGTATGCAGTTGCGCCATCATTCACTTCCAAAGACTCTCCATAATTCAAAGCCCTCGCAGAGTTTAGAACTCTGCGAGGGCTAAAGTTTAACCAACTCAACGTTCTATTTCTTGCTCTTGGCCTTCTTTTCGACTTTGGCTTCGCGCCCCATTGCATCCATCACGGCCACAGCCGCGATCTGAACGATGTTGGTGACTTCGTCGCCGGTCTGCAGGACGTGGACCGGGGCGCCCATTCCAAGCAGGATCGGCCCGATGGCCTTTGCATTGCCAAGCCGCGCCAGCAACTTGTACGCGATGTTCGCCGACTCAAGCGATGGGAAGACCAACACATTCGCATCCTTGACCGCACTGAACGGATAGCGCTCTTCGATAATGTTGGATACAACCGCCGTATCAGCCTGCATCTCGCCATCCACGACGAGGTCCGGGCGGCGGATCTTGGTTAATTTAACGGCCTCCCGCACCTTGTCCGAGAGCGGATGCGGCGTGGAGCCGAAGTTCGAGAAGGATAGGAACGCCACACGCGGTTCAATTTCCAACTGTGTGGCAAAGTCCGCGGCGAGCAATGCGATCTCTGCCAGGTCATCCGCACTCGGGTCAATGTTGACCGTCGCATCCGTGAAGAGGAACACGCGATCATCCACGATTATGATGTAAACACCCGCCGCACGTGCGGTGCCCTTCTGGGTGTGATGGATGTTCAAGGCCGGGCGGATCACTGCGGGG
This sequence comes from Chloroflexota bacterium, assembly GCA_021812905.1. Next base: position 829 of record JAKAMM010000144.1, read on the forward strand.
TAATCATAGGTGAGGCCAGAAACACAGGCTTCCGCATCACCCATCTTGACCATGAGCGGCGCAAACACATTCGGGTCTTTTACTGCCTTTCGGGCTTCGTGAAGGGAAAGACCCTTTCGGCTGCGAAGTTCGTAATAAGCATCGGTGTATTTTTCGATCTTCGCGAAATCGTTTGGATCAACGACCTGCGGTTTATATTCCAACGAAAGCGCTTTGAGTTGCTCATCAATCACGCTCTTGCGACCGATCAGAACTGGCGTGCCGATACCTTCCTCCGCGATCTGGTACGCAGCGCGGATGACCTTCTGCTCTTCCCCTTCGGCGAAGGCAATACGTTTCTCGCCGCGGCTGGCGCGTGCCTTGTTCATGATGAAGTAACGCACCTGTTCGCCTTTTCCAAGACGGAAGGCCAACTGCTCGCGGTATTCATCAATGTCGATCGTTTTTCGGGCCACGCCGGTCTTCATTGCCATCTCAGCCACGGCTGGCGATTCCCACAACAACACACGCGGATCAAGCGCCTTGGGAATAATATATTCGCGTCCGAACTTTAGATTTTCCAGACCATAAGCGCGCAAAACGGAATCGGGAACGTCTTCTTTGGTCAGCGCAGCGAGGGCTTTGGATGCTGCGAACTTCATATCTTCGTTGATCGCTTTTGCACGCACATCCAGCGCACCGCGGAAGATGAACGGGAAGCCCAGCACGTTGTTGATCTGGTTCATGTAATCCGAGCGGCCTGTGGCGATGATCACATCCTTGCGGGCCTCCTTAGCCAGGTCGGGATTAATCTCAGGATCGGGATTCGCCATCGCAAATACAATCGGATCTTTCGCCATGGACTTGACCATCTCAGGCGTCATTACATTCGCGACCGAGAGGCCATAAAACACGTCCGCGCCGCGCACTGCATCGGCGAGGGTGCGCGCATCCGTGTCGACCAGGAAGCGCTCCTTATATTTATTGATGCCTTCGGTTCGACCTTTATAGACCACACCCCTGCTGTCGCAGAGCATGATGTTTTCGCGCTTCACACCCCAGCGGATAGCAAGTTCCGCGCAGGAAATAGCCGAAGCGCCTGCGCCTGAAATCACGACCCTAATTTCGCTGTGCTTCTTGCCGACGATTTCGAGGGCGTTAGCCAGTCCTGCCGATGAGATGATGGCGGTGCCATGCTGGTCATCGTGGAAGACAGGGATGTCGAGCATCTTCTTGAGTTCTTCTTCGATGTAAAAACATTCGGGTGCTTTGATGTCTTCGAGGTTGATTCCGCCGAAGGTCGGTGAGATCGCCGCCACTACCTTGATGATTTCATCCGGGTCGTGGCTATTCACTTCAATATCAAACACATCCACATCGGCAAATTTCTTGAAGAGCACACCCTTGCCTTCCATTACGGGCTTGCCAGCCAGCGCGCCGCGATCACCAAGACCAAGAATGGCGGTGCCATTGCTGACCACCGCCACAAGATTACCCTTCGAAGTGTACTCGTAGGCCAGTTCGGGATCCTTCTCGATCTCCAATACTGGCACGGCGACACCCGGCGTATACGCCAGGCTCAAATCGCGCTGGGTATCCATGGGTTTGGTCGGCACAACCGCAATCTTGCCGGGTTTGCCTTTCAATCGATGATATTCAAGTGCATCTTCACGCGTAATTGCAGCCATAGGGCCTCCTTATGAGATGAATCAATCAGCATTATGAATTATGGCACGACATTAGAGTTTCAACCAGTAGCATTTGTCACGTTTAGGACAGCCGGTCTAATGATGTTACCCCGCTATACTATAAAAGGTGTGAGCTTTAATACAGTCGGTTGTTTGAAGTCGATAAGATCCATAGGCTTTCCACTGAAAGATTTACCATACGGCATATGAGAGCATAGTAGATAGACTAATGGTAAACATAATCGAGCAGTTTATCCATTTCCTAATAACTCATCATAGTGGATGCGCAAACAGTTCACTTTTCAAGTTCGATTGGCCTTATAAATTTGAGCAAGCAAAAACACTGGTGATATAATCCGGCAACTCAATCAACCCACATAAATCTTCGCCCAAGCATAAAGCACGGGGAACCCAGCGACATCTGGGGTGAACCCGGGTTAACCCTGGTAGGGTCGCTTTTGGAACCCAAACCCGTCAGCTAACCCCGTCGGCGTGCCAGCCTTTTGAATAATTCGCTTCAATGGGCTTTTACTTTTTTCAAGGATAAATTTTATGCCCGCTCTCTTTCAAAAAATCTTCAAGACTGGCATCGTCACCGAACCGCTTGGCCCTGACGAAGCCGAAGTAGTGCAACTTGTCCAGCAGATTGACGCAAAAACGAAGCGGCTCCTGGGACGCGCTCTCGCCATCCGCGAAGTTGACGCGGGTTCATGCAACGGCTGTGAGATCGAGATCACGGGTTTGTCCAGCCCAGTCTACGACAGCGAACGCTTCGGGATTCACTTCGTTGCCTCGCCGCGCCATGCAGATATGTTACTGGTCACAGGACCCGTGACGCGTAACATGGAGATACCGCTCCGCAAAACTTACGAAGCCACGCCCGACCCCAAACTGGTGGTGGCGGTCGGCGATTGCGCCCAGGACTGCGGCGTGTTCAAAGGCAGTTACGCCGTCGCTGGCAGTGTGGACAAGTTCGTCCCTGTGGATGTGTTCGTCCCTGGTTGTCCGCCCGAACCCGCCGACATCCTGCGCGGCATCCTTGCGGTTTTAGATCGCATGCCCAAAAAGTAAAACCTTTCAACCTTCAACTTTCCAACCTTCAAACCTTCAAACTCTCTCATGCAAACACTCTTTCTTATAATGGTTTCAGCCTACCTCCTCGGCGCGTTTGTTGCGCTATTGGGCGGCAAAGGCAATCTTGGGCGCGGACTGGTCGCGCTGGCGGCAGTCGTTGGCGCGGGCGCGGGATTCGCGCTCGGCGTCAGCGTCATTTTGTCGGGCACATCGTTCACGCTTTCCATCCCCGAACTTCTGCCGATTGCGGGCGGATTCGCCCTGCGTCTCGACGGGCTGGGCGCGTTCTTCCTCATCACCATTGGACTGGTGGGCGTGTCCGCGGCCATTTACGGTTTCGGCTATTCGGCGGTGTATGAAGACGGGCGCGCCTCCCTGCGACTGCTGGGTGTGGCGCTCAACCTATTCCTGCTCACGATGAGCCTGGTGACGCTGGCGGATAACGTCCTTACCTTCCTGCTGATGTGGGAAGGCATGTCGCTGACCTCGTACTTCCTCGTCATCACCGAATCGAATGAGGAAGACACAATCAACGCAGGCGTGTGGTACGCGGCGATGACTCACGCGGGACTCGCTCTTCTGCTGGCCGCCTTCATTTTACTGATGAACGGCGGTTTGGGCGCGTTCACGGATTTGCGCGCGGGGGCGGCTTCGCTTCCTGCGACGACGCGCAACATGATCTTCCTGCTGGCTTTCCTCGGCTTTGGCTCGAAGGCGGGCATCGTGCCGCTGCATATCTGGCTGCCGCGCGCCCATCCCGCCGCGCCGAGTCACGTTTCGGCGCTGATGTCTGGGGTGATGATCAAGATGGGCATCTACGGCATTTTGCGCATCGCGCTGGATTTGCTCGGCGGTGGTCCCGTGTGGTGGGGCGGCTTGGTTCTCGCCGTTGGCGCGGTTTCGGCTCTGCTCGGCGTCTTGTACGCGCTGATGGAACACGATCTCAAACGCCTGCTGGCCTATCACTCGGTTGAGAATATCGGCATTATTTTGATTGGCATCGGCGCCGGGCTGGTCTTCTACAGTTACGGCTTGATGACGCTGGCCGCGCTTGGTTTCATCGGCGGGCTGTATCACACGATTAATCACGCCAGTTTCAAAGGCTTGTTATTCCTCGGCGCGGGTTCGGTACTCCATACGACTCACACCCGCAACATGGAGGAGATGGGCGGACTCATCAAACGAATGCCCTGGACAGCGCTTTTCTTTTTGATTGGCTCCGCCGCCATCTCGGCCTTGCCGCCGCTGAATGGATTTGCCTCAGAATGGCTGGTATTTCAAGCCCTGCTTGGCGGATTCAACATCCCCACGCCCGAAGTAGCGGTGTTGATGCCCGTCGCGGTCGGGATGCTGGCGCTGACCAGCGGTCTCGCGGCGGCGTGCTTTGTCAAAGCCTTTGGCATTACCTTTCTCGCCTTGCCGCGTTCGCACAAAGCCGAACACGCTCACGAGTCGCTGCTCTCCATGCGGATTGGCATGGGCATCCTCGCGCTGGCTTGCATAGGGCTGGGACTCGCCCCCTTTGTGGTCGTGCCAACTATCGGCGGAGTCCTGAACGGACTCGGTGGTTTACCCGATACGCGTCAGGTATTCACGTTAAATCTATCAGTGCAGACTCCTTCCGCCTT
>JAKAMM010000145.1 GCA_021812905.1 Chloroflexota bacterium
GCATGTCCTACGCACGCACCATCCCAACCGTGAGATTTGTAGCAGGGTTGTTAAGCGATTTGGTCAATGACCGCATTGCGGGTGAATAAATCCAGAATAATGAGAGAAGAAGCATGACCGAGAAGAAACACCATCATCACAAAGAGATTCAACCTGAGGAAGTTAGTGAGATCAAAGCCGAGGCTGTGGAGATGCCCGAAAGCGGCGAGCCGGCTCAAGCTGAGTTCGAAGCGCTTCAACAAAAGTTGGCCGAGGCCGAGGCGCAGGCGTCCGAATTCAAGGATGGCTGGATCAGGGCACAGGCTGAATTCCAAAATTACAGGAAGCGCATCGAGCGTGACGACGAGTCGAAATACGCTTCGATGAAGGGCGACATCATCAAGAAGATCCTGCCCGCGCTGGATGATCTGGAGCGCGCCCTGCAAAAACGTCCCGAGGACAACCCCTGGGCGAACGGTATCGAACTGATCACACGCAAGTTACAGACCATCCTTGAGTCAGAGGGCGTGAAGCGTATCCAGGCCGAAGGCGCGGCGTTCGACCCGAACTTCCACGAAGCGATCTCGCATGAACCGAGTGATACAGTTGAAAGCGGATATGTAATCGCGGTCGTTCAAAATGGATATATGTTTGGCGAGAGGGTGATCAGACCTGCCCTGGTTCGAGTGGCGCAGTAAGTTAACAAGTTGAAAGGTTGATAGGTTGGAACGTTGAACCAGCAACCTTGAAACCTTCAAACTTTTAAACGAGGAAATCATGGGCAAAATCATTGGTATTGATCTCGGTACGACAAATTCGGTTGCCGCAGTCATGAGCGGCGGCGAGCCGGTTGTGATCCCGTCGGCGGAGGGCGAGCGGCTTGTGCCGTCCGTAGTGGCGGTCAATAAAAATCACGAGCGTCTGGTTGGACGCGTGGCGCGCAACCAGGCCATCATCAATGCGCAGAATACGGTCTTCTCGATCAAGCGTTTTATGGGACGCAAGGCCGATGATGCCGAGGTCGAACGCACGAAGAAGCGCGTGCCGTACACTGTGGCAGAAGGCACAAATGGCGACGTGCGCGTTGTGCTGGACGATAAAGAATACAGTCCGCCCGAAGTCTCGGCCATGATTTTGGCCAAGATCAAAGCGGACGCGGAAGCTTATCTCGGCGAACCGGTAACGCAGGCGGTCATCACCGTCCCGGCGTATTTCAACGATGCGCAGCGCAACGCCACTAAGGACGCGGGCAAGATTGCAGGACTTGAAGTTCTGCGCATCATCAACGAGCCAACGGCCTCTTCGCTGGCTTATGGGTTGGACAAAAAGAAAAATGAAATTATTGCCGTCTATGATCTGGGCGGCGGTACATTTGATATTTCAATTCTGGATGTTGGCGACGGCGTTTTTCAAGTCCGCTCGACGAGTGGCGATACATTCCTCGGCGGCGATGACTTCGATCAGCGCATCATGGATTATCTGGCCGACACTTTCCAAAAAGATAATGGCATTGACCTGCGCGGCGACCGTCAGGCTCTTCAACGTTTGAAGGAAGCCTCCGAGAAGGCCAAGATCGAACTTTCGACCACGATGCAGACCGAGATCAACCTGCCTTACATCACGGCGGATGCCAGCGGCCCGAAGCATCTTGTCACCACGTTGACACGTTCCAAACTCGAACAGATCACCGGCGATCTCGTTGATCGCACCATCGCACCGCTCAAGCAAGCTCTGGCGGACGCAAATCTGCAAGCCAGTCAGATCAACGAAGTGGTCATGGTCGGCGGTATGACTCGTATGCCCGCTGTCCAGGATCGAGTGCGTTCGTTCTTCGGCAAGGAACCGCATAAAGGTGTGAACCCGGATGAAGTCGTTGCCATCGGCGCGGCCATTCAAGCGGGCGTGCTGGGCGGCGAAGTCAAGGATATTCTTCTGCTGGATGTGACGCCTCTCTCGCTCGCTATCGAGACCTTGGGCGGAGTCGCCACACCGCAGATCGAACGCAACACCACCATCCCAACCCGCAAGAGTCAGGTTTTCTCGACCGCCTCCGACAGCCAGACGCAGGTTGAGATCCATATCCTGCAAGGCGAACGTCCGATGGCGGCGGATAACAAGACGCTGGGCAAATTCATCCTGGATGGAATTCCGCCCGCGCCGCGTGGCGTCCCGCAAATCGAAGTGACTTTCGATATCGATGCCAACGGTATTTTAAAAGTCACCGCGAAAGATAAAGCCACAGGACGCAGCCAGCACATTACCATTACGGCCTCCTCCGGTCTTTCGGATAAGGAAGTCGAGAAGATGCGCCAGGATGCGGAAGCGCACGCCGAGGAAGATCGCAAACGCAAAGAGTTGATCGAAGCGCGCAATCAGGCCGATAACACTGCCTATGCAGCGGAGAAGGCCTTGAAAGAATTTGGCGATAAAGTGCCCGCGGAAATCCGCAGTGAGGTCGAAACCAAAATGGCCGAAGTGAAGGAAAAGGCCAAGAGCGAAGATGTCGCCGCCATAAAATCTGCGGCCGAAGCGCTTGGTGAAGTCATCCAGAAGATCGGTGCGGCTGTCTATCAAGGACAACCGGATGCCGCGCCGAGCGGTGAGTCCGAACCGAAATCTGATGGGCCGGATGTTGTTGAAGGCGAAGTGAAAGAATAGTGTGAAGGTTGGCAGGTTTGAATGTTAACCTGTCAACTTGAAAACATTCCAACCTGAAAACTTGAAAATGACCAATCGCGATTACTACGAAGTTCTTGGTGTCGGACGGAATGCCAGCGATGACGAACTCAAAGCTGCCTTCCGTAAATTAGCGCGCCAGCATCATCCCGACGTGAACAAAGAGCACGACGCCGAAGAGAAATTCAAAGAGCTCAACGAAGCCTATGGCGTGCTTTCGGATGCGGACAAGCGCGCCCGCTACGACCGCTTTGGACGCGAAGGCCTCGGCAACATGGGTGGCGGCTTCCACGATTACACCGCGGACTTCTCAGACATTTTCGACGAGCTATTCGGCCAATTCGGATTCTCAACCGGCCGCCGTTCGCGCCGGACCCCGAGGCGGGGACGCGATCTACAAATGTCCCTCACGCTGACGTTTGAAGAGGCGGTCTTTGGTATCGAGAAAGAGATCGAGTTCGAACGAGAAGAGACTTGTTCACACTGTAACGGTTCCGGCGCCGAGCCGGGAACAACGCCGACGCGTTGTACAACCTGCAATGGTCAAGGCGAAGTCCGCCAGGTGCGCCAAACTATTCTCGGACAAATGGTGCAAACCACAGCCTGCCCGACCTGCAATGGACGCGGCGAGGTGATCTCATCGCCGTGTCATACATGTCACGGCGGCGGGCTGGAACGCAAGCGCGTCAAGAAGAAAGTGCAGGTTCCGGCGGGCGTGGACAGCGGCACGCAGATCAGACTGGCGGGGGAGGGCGGCCCCGGCGTCTTCGGCGGCCCGAGCGGAAGCCTATTCCTGGTGTTGAACGTCCAGCCGCATAAGTTCTTCAAGCGCCGCGAGAATGACATTCTATTGAATCTGGATGTCAATGTCGCGCAGGCCACGCTTGGTGCGGAAGTCGATGTCCCAACTTTGGATGGCTTGGAAAAACTCAAGATCCATGCTGGGACTCAGCCTGGAAAAGTTCTTCATCTCAAGGGCAAAGGCGTACCTCATTTGCGACGCGGCGGACGCGGCGACCAACTAGTGATCGTCAATGTCGAAATCCCGTCCAAGCTGACGAAGGAACAGCGCGAATTATTTATGAAACTGGCCGAATCGCTCGGCACGAATGTCAAACCAACGGAAAAGGGATTCTTGGACTGGATCAATGAAGCGTTAGGTGGGTAATACCTGTAATCAGTTGTCAATGATCAGTGGGCGGACGCAAGTCCACCTTTTGTTTTATAATTTCATCCATTATGTCCGAACACACGCATTCCCATTTTGGTGATATTGCCAAACATACGGGTTCGCGGCTGGCACTTTCGCTTGCGCTGACCGCCATCTTTGTCATCATCGAAGCGGGAGCGGGACTCTTTGCCAACAGCCTCGCTCTACTCACAGATGCTGCGCATAATTTCACGGACGTGATCGCGCTTGGTTTAAGCTGGTATGCGGTGCGCCTGACGACCCAGCCATCCAATTCGCAAAAGACCTATGGCTATCACCGCGCCGGAATTTTGGTGGCGTTGATCAATTCGACCACGCTCGTGATTATTTCGCTCGGAATTTTTTACGAAGCTTATTCGCGTTTTACCAATCCCCCGGAAGTCAATTCAGAAGTATTGATCGGCGTTGGCGTTGCGGCTTTTATTATTAATCTAGTCACGGCCTTGATGGTCAAAGATGGAAGCGACCATGATCTGAACATGCGCTCGGCCTTTGTCCATTTGATGGGGGATGTCGTGTCCACAATTGGCGCAGTGATTGCAGGTGTCATCATCTATTTCACGCACGCAAATTGGCTCGATCCATTTGTCAGCGTTCTGATCGGACTCTTGATCTTGTGGAATGCGTGGGGCATCCTGCGCGAGACGGTGGATATTCTGCTCGAGTCCACGCCGCGTGACGTGGACATGAAAGCCATGGTGGACGAAATGATGCAAGTTAAAGGTGTGATTGGAATTCACGATCTGCATGTGTGGAGCATCACACAGGGACTGAGGACGATGTCAGCGCATATTTTGACGGATGATATTTCCGTCAGCGCGGGGGCGGAGATACAGAGCAGGGTAAATGAATTGGTGGCCCATCGTTACAATATTTCACATGCAACTTTACAACTCGAATGTGTGGGCTGCGACCCCGATGGTTTGTACTGCGATATCAACGGCGTTGTACACCGGCATGAACATGCTTGATTGAAATGGCGGACTTGTATCCGCCATTATGTTTATGCAATATACAAAAGGAGAATGTCATGATATGGATTACCCGTTCGCACGTCCACGTTGATCGTGTTGCGTGTCCGTGGCTTATTACCCGCTTCATCGATAGCGAAGCGGAATTTTTATTTGTGCCGAAGAATCAAATCGAGAAAGTTGCCAGGGAAACAGGCGCAATTCCATTTGATGCGCCGGGAGTTGAACTTGGTCATGGTTCGGATGGACGCTGTTCATTTGAATCCATCATTTTGAAGTACGACTTGAAAGATCCGGGTTTGCTGCGACTGGCAAAAATCGTTCATGCCGCGGACGTCAGCGAAGATATCGACAA
>JAKAMM010000146.1 GCA_021812905.1 Chloroflexota bacterium
ATGATCGAAGTTGCAGGCGCGGACCGCTACATGACCCTCGACCCGCACGCCGGCCAAATCCAAGGCTTTTTCTCCATACCCGGCGATGTGTTGACCGCCTCGCACTTGATCGTAGATCATATTATCGCCATGATACGCGCCCAGCTTGTCAACCCGGTAGTAGTGGCCACTGATCTGGGCTTTGCCAAAAAAGCGCGCAACTACGCGGCTGACATGAACATGCCGGTGGCCTTTATAGAAAAACGCCGTTCAGGCAACGATGCCAAAGCCGAAGCGGTGACCTTGATAGGTGAAGTTCAGGATCGAGATGTGCTGATCGTGGATGATGAAGTCGATACCGGCGGCTCGATCTCGCAGGCAGTTAACCTTGTGAAGTCTAAGGGCGCGCGCGCTGTTTATCTGGCCTTTGTTCATCCCATTCTTTCCCGCAACGCCGCGGAACGTTTGGCGGCTCTGCCGATAAAACACATTATCACCACCGACTCAGTCCCGATCTCGGCTGAAAACATGAAGCATCTCGAAGGCCGCATCACTGTGTTGACGGTATCCAAGCTGTTGGGCGAGGTCATTAAGCGCGCCCACGAGGGTCGCAGCGTGGGAGAGATGTTCAACGAATAGCTTTTAGCGTTTAGCTGTTAGCAGTCGGCCTGTGACAGCTAAGTGCTAGTAACCAATTGCTAATTGCTTATAGCTAACCGCTAAAACCATGCCCGAACTCCCTGAAGTTGAAACCATTGCCCGCAAGTTGAGCCCGGAACTCGTTGGAAGGACCATCCTCGAGGCGGACGTCCGCTGGGCGCGCACATTGGCAATGCCCTCTGCAAGGAAATTCAAGGAGCAGATCAAAGGTCAGGTTATTCAAAGCGTGGGCCGCCGCGCCAAGTTCCTGAACATTAAACTCACAGCTTACAATCTCCTTATACATCTCCGCATGAGCGGAGATTTGTTTGTCAAAGAAGGTAAAATTAAGCCGGAGAAACATGATAGATTGGTATTGAGTCTGTCTGGAAATAAATATCTGGCTTTCAATGACACGCGCAAGTTTGGGCGCGTCTGGTTAACAAATGATGTGGATGCAGTGCTGGGCAAATTTGGCCCCGAACCATTGAGCAAAGATTTCACGCCGCGCTGGCTGTTCGATGCTTTGCAAGCCCGCCGCCGCCAGCTCAAGCCCCTGCTCCTCGACCAGACCTTTCTGGCTGGTCTTGGCAATATCTACACCGATGAGTGCCTGCACATTGCGAAACTGCATCCGCTGGCGCTCTCGGATTCAGTCACTGCCAAACAGTCTGAAAAATTACACAGTGCCATTCAGTCTGTGCTTCAAGAAGGCATTCGCCGCAATGGCGCCAGCATAGATTGGGTCTATCGCGGCGGCGAATTCCAAAATCAATTCCGCGTATATGGCCGCGATGGAAAGCCTTGTCCGGTGTGCGGGACAACGATAAAAAAATTATTCGTCGGGCAACGCGGCACACACGTCTGCCCTAAATGTCAAACGGAGTAAGCCATGCCACAGAATATCAACCTTGCCCCTATTCTTATTCCAATCGTTGCATTGATCCTAGGATGGATCATTGGCTTTTTTGATTCCAATAATCGCACTGCCAAGAAAATCAGGGAAGCCGAACGAAAGGCCGAACTTGAAATCAATCAGACCAGAGACGAAGCCAAACGGGCAATTCAAGCTGCGGAAGCACAAGCCGCGGTAGTTGTTGCTCCATCCGAGAACAGCCTGCTCAAACTCAGCATTGACGGACACAACCAACCTTGCCTCGATCTGGATGGTCAGCGTGTGGACACGACACAACTCGCACCCGAACAGCGCAAACGCCTGATTGACTTGATGGTGACCATGCGTCCATGGATAGAAGGCAGTGTGACTCAAAAACCGGCGGCGACATCGCCGGCTGTCTCACGTCCGATTGCGGCGCATACGCCCTCGCTTTCGAAACCGATTCCTCCTTCGGGGACGAAGCAGACTCCGCCCGCGGCGGCTCCCGTTTTCCAGCCGCAGCCAACGCCGGTTGTGGCCGCACCCGCCATCCCGCCGAAGGAAGCTGCGGGACCAACCAGCATGGTCGGACAAATAGATGCCATCCTGCAAGAGCATTTGAGCGGCACATTGCTGGCGAGTCGAAAGATTCGATTGATCGAGTCGTTAGAGGGAGGCGTCGTCGTGTTGATCGACAAGGATAGATACAAGAGCATCTCAGATGTGCCCGATGCGGAAATCTTGACGGCCATCAGGGCCGCGGTCGCGGAGTGGGAAAATAAATACACCCCCGGTTAACTATAAACATGATTATCCCCCTACTTTAATAGATACAGTTCACAAGAACTGCCTCTATTCTTTATTCAGGGTTGTAGCGCGCTGTTAGGATCGGACATTGCGCGCTTTCAGCCACTTCCTCGGTAATGTTGGGCATGTACATTTGACGCAAGGTATGTGCGCTGTACTGCGATCCCATGCAGACCAGGTCGTAATCTCCGTCTTTGATCTCAGCCAAAATCTCCTCAATTACATTACCCTGCCGCGCTTTGACGTTGGCATTCAGGCCCGCGGCTTGCGCGGTTTCGAGCGCTTGGCGCAAACTTCGTCCGGCTGGCGTTTCGGTGTGGATCAAGTCCTGCCATTGTTCGCGCTCCACGCGGGCAGTTGGATAATCCAGGTCCACCGATGCGGCCACATGCAACAGGGTTACATCAGCTCTGCTCATTACGCCCACGCGTAATCCAAGATGTTCAGAAGTGATCTCATAACCAAGCCCGCCGATACAGACCAGCATCTTTTTTAAAGGCAAACGGGCTTTTGGGACATACAGGATAGGCGTGGAAATCTCTGCCATAAGATGTCGAATGGAACGCCTCATAATGAACCGGCGCAGAGGCGAGCGTCCAAGCGGGCCAATGACCGTAATGCAATCCTTTTCCTTCGCTTTGAACGGGATGATCTTTTCCGCGTCGCCGTTCTGAATTTCCGAAGTATATGACACGCCTTTTTGCTCGAACAACTTAGCCGCGCGTGCCAAAATTTCTTCAAGCGGATATTTATGATCAGGAGGCGTACCGGGCATATGTTCGGCGATACCGAGCAAAGTAACCGGCATGCCAGTTGAGGCCGCGACCCAGGCACCATATTCAATCGAAGGCCAGGTGCTTTCAAATCCATTGGTAGCCAGCAAGAGTTCAGATTTCATAAGACCTACCGAAATAAGAATACGCCCAGCACGCCTGCCCCCAGCAAAACCAAAGGCGTGGGAGCGCCCAACACCAGCGCCGCCAGGCTTAGCCCGGCGATCAAAAGCGGGCGTCTGCGAATTTTCTTCCTGCCGCGGAACAACTTCCAGGCCGCCACCGAGATCAACATCGCCACCGCCGGGACCATACCATGAACAAAACCATTCATCCATGCTTCGTCTTGAAAATTCTGCACTGCCAGTGTTACCAGCAACATGCTTAGCGTCGGCGGCAGAATCGACCCGAGCAACGCGGCCAATGTACCGGGCAATTTACCTGCAGAAAAGCCCACAAACATCGCCAGCTTCAATGCCTCGCTTCCCGGCAATACGTTCGAAAACCCCACCGCCTCCACGAACTGCGCCTCAGTCATGATCGTGCCGACCGAGTCTTTGTAAAGCAATCCCACCGACGCGGGGCCGGAAGATGTCAACAAATTGACCCTCAAGAACATCCAAAATAATTTAAGCCAGACGACCATCTTAGTCGATTGATTCATTTGAACAGGAAAATCCCCACAACCCCCGCTGCAAGCAGGACGAGTGGCGGCGGCGCGTCAAAAACAAACGCCACCAAACTGACAGAAGCCACGACCATCATCTGCCAATTGATAAGCCCATCATCCCCATTGAACAACAATTTCCATGCCACATAAATCATTAAAACTGCAATGGCAGGTGTCAACCCTTCCACGAAGCGGCTCATCCATGCATCACGCCGCAAGCGATGCAAAATCGTCACGACCCCCAACATCAACGCTGTCGGCGGGAGGATCGAGCCGAGCAACGCTGCCAGTGCACCCGGCATGCCTCCCACGCGAAAACCGATGAACATCGCCAATTGCAACGCGTCGCTGCCGGGCAGGACACTGGAAAACGAGACGGCCTGAATAAACTGTCCTTCCGTTACAAATCTGCCAACAGCCTCTTGATGCAGCAAACCCACCGAAGCCAATCCAGAAGTACTCAGCAGATTCACTTTGAGAAAAAGCCAGAACAGACCAAGAAGCTGCGCCAAATATCATCCTTTTTATAGAGCGTGACAATCGCTCGAAAAGCGATTGTCACGCTCTATATTTTCTTCACTAAATATAACTCCCCGCGCTCGAAGCCGCGTTCAAGATAATATTGACGTGTGCCAACTGCGGAAATAACGGCCATGTGTGTAAAGCCATTTTCCTTTGCAATCGCATCCGCCCGCTCGAGCAAACGCGTACCCAGTCCCGAATGTTGGGCCGAGCCTTCCCGCTCCGCGCCCACGGCCAGAGACTGTCCATAGACATGCACTTCGCGGATCAAGGCCGTGCTGTCGAGATCGGCCAGGCCGGTTTCCGGAGAATCTTCCGCTGGCAATGAAAGGCGGATAAATCCGGCCAGTTTGTCATCGGGTGTGACAAACGAAATGAAATGTTCCTGTGCTCCATCGGCTTGATAAACAAGGTCATCCAGTTTTAGAGAGGCTGCGTCAACAGCCTTGCCGCGCACTTCGCGACAGCGCACACATTGACAAACCGTTCCACGCCGCTTCATCTCGGCGTGAATATCCTGCCGCAGGCTGGTGCGACGATTGCCCTCGACCACGTTCGTGGATGGAATGTCGCGGATCACTCGGTTGACGCGGCAGTAGCGCGGGATGGTCGGTTTGACATCAACGATCAGATCGATCAATTGCTCGGTGGTGTACGGACGAAACTCGCCGCGTTGCCAGTATTCGTACAATTCTGCGTTCGCCAAAAGTTGGTTCGGATAGATCTTGATCTCGTCCGGGCAAAAGCCCTGCCACAAACGGGCAAAATCCTCGCGGTCTGATTCAAGCGTCGCGCCGTGCAGGTTGGGCATCCAATGTAAGACGATTTTGAATCCGGCCGCGCGCAGTAAAG
>JAKAMM010000147.1 GCA_021812905.1 Chloroflexota bacterium
TATAACTTCTCAACGGCGTCGGTATTTTCAAAGTTGCCACAATTAACCTCCGCCCTCTCCCCTTGCCCCTCTCCCAACCCTTCGACAAGCTCAGGGCAAGTATTGGGAGAGGGGTTGGGGTGAGGGGATATTTTTATTTTATCCTTCATCCATCCCAATTTCAACTAGCTCACCGCAACCGGCTCGCAGCCCCCACGTTCAACGACCGCTTCGCAAGTGGAAGCCTCCGTGATCTCGACCGAACCAGCCATCGCGAACGGCTGCATGAAATTTTGAAGATATTCCTTGTCTTCAGACTCAGCGATCAGAACCAGCGCGTGTTGAGCATTCAGGACCGCATCACCGATCAGATCAACGCCATACTTGCGTGCGTTTTGTTTGCTCAGATGTTGCAGCAACATCTGCCCCATTTCGGGGTTTTTTGCCGGGCAGGTTTCAGCGGTGTGCTGGTGGCGAACAAAATAAAGAGACATTTTTAAAACTCCTTGTAATTTGAATTTTTCGTTGGTCGAGTAGGCGGGGTTTCGATACGTTACTCGCCCCCTTCGGGGGTTCGGGACTACTCAACCACCACCGTACACCTGCACTTGCACGCAGATGCAAGTGTCGAGACCAACGGTTTATGTGATTTGTATGTTTTCTTCGACGAACTGTGAACGATCTTCCGACAATCTCCACGAACGACTCTCGATGGCTTTGCCAGAATCAACGCTCGTGATGATGTACGAAAAAAATGGCTGCGCCCATTCGCAGTCAAATTCTGATGGGCGATTCGGATGGTCAGGATGCGAGTGGAAAACACCAAGCAGACTCAACCCAAGCCGGTCTGCTTCCAACTCAGCGTTGAGATAATCTTTGGGCGTGATCAAGTAACGATTGTGCCGCGCAGAATCTTCGCGCGAATTGGTCAGCGGAAAGATCGCCTGCACATCCCGCGCACCATTTTCCGCGCCGAGCAAAAACCCCGCGCCTTCTTCCGGGTAGGCCCGCTCACCGTGCGCATGGATTTTTTCCAGCATATCTTTTGAAAGCCGCAGCGTTACTTCGTTTCCCATAGCGCCTTGTCACTCAAATATTTATATCCTGCGTCTGGAAAAATTGTCACGACCACGCCTTCCTTCAACTTCGACGCAACTTCCAACGCCGCGACCAGCGCCGCACCGGATGAAATTCCGACGAACAGGCCTTCTTCGCGCGCCAGTCTGCGGACCATTTCATGCGCCGCCTCTGTCCGGACTTCAAGCGGCTTGCCCGCAAAAGCCGGATCATAAATCCCGGGTTTGATCGCGCTCGGCATGTGCTTGAGTCCTTCGAGCCCGTGGAAAGGCGCGTCCGGCTGAAACGAAATGATTTTTATGTGCGGCAATTGCTCACGCAAATATCGTCCGGTTCCCATCAACGTGCCCGATGTGCCAAGCCCGGCCACAAAATGTGTGACCTGACTATCCGTCTGCGAAACGATCTCCGGCCCAGTAGACAAATAATGCGCCTGCCAGTTCGCTGGATTGTTGTACTGATTCGCATACCAATACAGACTCGGCTGGTCAGCCGCCATTTGTCGCGCTGCCAGAATCGCGCCGTCCGAGCCTTCGGATGGATCGGTGAGAATCACTTCCGAGCCGAGCGTACGAAGAATGGTAATTCGTTCCGGGCTGGCATTTCCCGGCATGCACAACGTGACGGGAATTCTAAGCGCCGCGCCGAATGTTGCATAAGAAATTCCCATATTGCCGGATGTTGAATCAAGTAGACGCTTACCCGAAACGAGATCGCCATCAGCAATCGCGGTTCGAATGATATTCAACGCAGGCCGATCTTTGACCGAGCCGCCCGGGTTGAACCATTCAGCCTTGGCAAAGATTTGTACACGCGGCGGCAGGCCCAAGGCCACGCGGCGAAGCGGAAGCAGAGGCGTGTTCCCCACATGCGCATCGAGTCCATCACTCTCTAAAGATTTGAATTGGATTTTCTGTATTTGTGTAAGTGTCATAAATTTCCAAAATAAAACAGCCAACGAAAACAAAAAGGACGCGTACAACGTCGCGCGATTCGAATGGTTTCGAATGCGGAGTCGTACACCGTCCTTCAATTTCGTTGGCTGTTGGCTTCTCGAAGAGGCGGTGCTACGAGCCCCGCCTCAGACACAAGCAATAAATGGAAAACATGGTGGTTTAATTTCCTATATTTTTATAATATATATTCTACAAAATTTTTCAGATTTGTCAAGGCGAAAAATAAATAAACTTATTTATCTCTCACCCGCCCGAGATGGAGGCCATCAAAATAATCTGGTCACTTTCTTCAAGGCGGGTCTCCAGGCCGTTGAGGTCCCGGATGTTTTGGCTGTTGACAAAGATGTTTATATGACGGCGAACCTTACCCTCGGAATCAAAAATATGAATTTTGAGCGCAGGGTATTTTGCGACCGCATCATTGAGCACGTCTGAAACTGTCGCGCCATAGACGACAGCTTCAGGTTTGTTATCAATATAGTAACGCATCAACGGGCCAACTCTTAAAACAGGCATGGCCTATTTTACTGTATAAAATAAAAAGGCCAGGCTTCTTGAGAAGCCTGGCCTCATCAATCTATTCTTCCTTCTTGGCTTCCATTTCTTTCTTATGCGCTTCGACGATCATACCCGCAATGTGAGATGGAACGATGTCGTAATGATCCAGCTCCATTGTGAAGTAGCCGCGTCCGCCGGTGATGGAACGCAACTGCGACGTGTAGCGGAGCATTTCGGCCAACGGAACAGTCGCCACAATGACAGTGCTGCCGTGCTCGGCCTCCGTGCCTTGCACGCGGCCGCGACGAGTGTTGAGGTCGCTCATCACATCGCCCATGTTGGCATCCGGCACGATGATATTGACTTTCATGATCGGTTCGAAAAGCACCGGACCCGCATCGGCCACCGCCAGTTTGAACGCTTCGCGTCCGGCGATTTCGAAAGCCACCGGCTTCGAATCGACAGGATGCTCCTTGCCATCGTAAACGATGACTTTGACATTACTCATCGGATAGCCCGCAAACGCGCCGTGCTGCAGCGTGGCAGCAATGCCTTTTTCAATGGCGGGCAGATACGACTTGGAGAGATTCATCCCAACCAGTTCATCGGTAAATTCAAAATCAGCGGACGGCAAAGGCTCGATCCGCAAATGGACTTCGCCAAACTGTCCCGAACCACCCGATTGTTTTTTATGACGATATTGAGCAGAAGCTTTCTTTGTGATACCTTCGCGATAAGGGACCTTCGGCTCATGTGAGGCAAGTCCCACCTGGAACTTGGTCTGCGCACGATGGATGGCTACATCAATGTGTTGGTCGCCCATGCCTTGCAAAACAGTCTCGCCGGTGATGTGCTCGTTATGCCACGAAAGCGTCATATCTTCTTCGCACAGACGGGTCAGAGTCGGGGAAATCTTGGCGGCGTCGGCTTGCGTCTTGGGTGCGATGGCAACCCGATATAAAGCAGCGGGGAATTTGGGTACGGTAATTGTCAGCGGATGATTCTTATCGCACAAAGTATCGCCCGTGGCAGTGACGTTTAACTTGGCAACGGAGCCAATATCGCCAGCATGAATTACTTTAACCGCAATCTGTTCCTTGCCGCGCTGAATGTGCAGACTGGACATGCGCTCTTCGACATTCTTGTTTTGATTCCACAAACGGATATCGCCTTCAATGGAACCGCTGATTACGCGAAAATAAGTCATGCGCCCCACGAACGGGTCAGCGGTCGTCTTCCAAACATAAGCGGCCAGAGGACCGGTATCCGAAGCGGGCAATTTTTCTTCACCGTCCTTGCCCTGGGCGATGTGTGGCTGTGCATGTCCAGGCGATGGCATTAGATCTACCAAGCCATTCAGGAGCGGCACGATGCCAATTTCGCGTCCGCCTGCAGCGCAATAGACCGGGATAAAGTCTCCGGAGCGGACAACGTCTTTTAGACCGACGATCAGCTCCTCGTCCGAGAGAGAACCGGCTTCGAGATACTTTTCGAGCAGAGTATCTTCACCTTCTGCGGCGGCTTCGACCAAAATCCCATGCGCTTCCCTGGCGGCTGCCAGCATATCTGCCGGAATATCGGTCACGGTTTTTCCGTCGCCCATGAAAACCTTCATCGAGATCAAGTCAACCACACCCTTGAAATCGTGTTTCTCTCCGATCGGCAATTGCACTTTGACCAGACGATGCCCGCCGGCGTGCGCATATTGTTCCACGGACGCGTAGGCCTTTTCGTAATTGGCATTATCGCGGTCGAGCTTGTTGATGACCACGAAGCGCGGCAACTTGAACTCGTCGGCGTAACGCCAGGCGACTTCGGTGCCGACTTCGAGACCGGCCACTGAATCAACCAGAACCACCGCGCTGTCGGCCACGCTCAACGCGGAAATCACTTCGCCGACAAAATCGGTGAAGCCGGGCGCGTCGAGCAGATTGATCTTATGGTCGCGGTATTCGATTGGAAGAACAGTGGTGTACAGGGAAATCTTGCGTCTGGCTTCCTCTTCATCGTAATCAGAAGCCGTGGTTCCATCATCTATCTTGCCGAGACGAGTTGTTGCCCCCGTACCATGCAGAATTGCTTCAACCAGCATGGTTTTACCTGCGCTGCCGTGCGAGACCAGCGCAATGTTACGTAAAAACTCAGTGGTATACTCTTTCATGACAACCCTTCCTAAAATGTGGAATGATGCCGCCAGACAGTGCGTGTGATTGTACGAGAAGTGGGTTGAATTGTCAAAGTGAGAACTGTCATATTACTGAGGTGACATGGAAGAATTTTACAATCATTATTCGTTCCTGTGGATTTCAATCGGCCTCACCATGGCGGCCGACTTATATTTTCTTCGACGCAAAAGGCAATGAGGTTTGGCGAGCGATCGGCGAGATCGATCCTCAAAAAGTGCGCGATTCGGTTAAAACATTTTCAATGGGCTTTATTCGCTGGCTCTCTTTCAACTTTTGGTATTTTCAAAATCCGCCCTGGGATTCCGGAATCTCCCCTCCGGAATTATTGGATTTCATCGCCAACCAGCCTGCCGGGCGCGCCATTGATATCGGCTGCGGCACCGGCACGAAT
>JAKAMM010000148.1 GCA_021812905.1 Chloroflexota bacterium
GGCAATCCCGATTTGATCGCCACGGTACGCGGCGTGGGCTACCGTTTTGAGGATGAACCGCTATGAACTACATCCGATCCCGTTTGGGAGTTAAATTATTCCTGTCGTTTTTGGCTGTTATTTTGATCGGGGTGATTGTGATCGTCCTGACGACCAGCTTTACCACGCCTGTGGCTTATGAGCACCATCTGATGTATATGGATCAGCAGACCGGCGGGATGGGCATGATGGGACAGGGGCAAGGGTTCGGGCTTGGGGCGGGCGGTATGATGAGCTATTACCAGGATTTCCAGGCATCCTTCAATGAGGCCTTGTTGATCGCTTTGGCGGCGGCCTCCCTGGCAGGCATCCTGGTTAGCATTTATTTGAGTCGCAGCATTGTAGCGCCCTTGCGCGCCATGATGAACGCGAGTGGGCGGATTGCCGAGGGACATTACGATGAGCGCGTGCAGGTTGCAGGTAGGGATGAACTGGCGCAACTGGGTGGACGTTTCAATCAAATGGCCGAACAATTGGAGCAGGTGGAATCCATGCGCCGCCGACTGATCGGTGACGTGACCCACGAGCTGCGGACGCCGTTGACCGCCATTAAAGGCTCGATGGAAGGCCTGATGGATGGCGTCCTGCCTGCCAATGACGAGACCTATCAACAGATCCATCAGGAAGCCGATCGTCTCAGCCGCCTGGTGGATGACTTGCAGGAACTCAGCCGTGTGGAGGCTCACGCGTATGAATTGAACCTGCGCTCTGTGGACGTTTCCGCTTTAATCGCCACGGTCATGAAGCGATTGAGCTACCAGTTCGAAGACAAGCGCGTCAGCCTCACCTCCAGCCTGCCACCGGAACCATTGCGTGTTCTGGCTGACGAGGATCGCATCCTGCAAGTGTTGACCAACCTGGCGGGGAACGCACTGCAATACACGCCCCAGGGCGGGACGGTGGCCCTGACAGCCGAGCGCATCGGCAATGAGATCCAGATGTCGGTGCGCGATACGGGGATAGGTATCCTTGCCGAGCATCTCGACCATATCTTTGATCGCTTCTATCGCGTGGACAAATCCCGTTCGCGGGTGCGCGGCGGTTCAGGTATCGGACTGACGATTGCGAAACACCTGGTCGAGGCGCATGGTGGCAGGATTTGGGTGCAAAGCGATGGAGAAGGAAAAGGCAGCCTCTTTTCGTTCACGCTGCCAGTTGGATAGCAAAATAACAAGGGTGTGTTGCATTTCGGTTGAAACTGTCGTTCTTTCTCAACTTATTTGAAGCACACCCAAAGAACAAAAAGGGCGACGCGAGGTCGCCCAAAGTTATTATGGGGTTGTGGGTTTGATTTCACCGATGTCGGTTGGAATACCGCCGACCACATCCAGGTCAGTGCAGGATTGTTTATCCACGCGAAGCAGCAGGTTTCCATCGGAACTGGCATCCACCTGGATGATGGTATCTTTCTTGAAAGTCGTGTCCACGGTTAATTTCAATGTGACTTGATAGCCTGCCGGTAGATTGTCCACACACTTCGTTTTGTCAGGGTGCGGGCGTCCTTCGTCTGCGGCGCGTAATAGACCGCAAGCATTGGGTAAATCTACCGTGCCGGTATTTTGGAGCGTCACGTAGGCGTTGGTCACTTCGCCCATGCCGTGCAAAATATCAATGCCGGTGTTGCAGCCAATGATGACCACTTGGATGGCCTGGATCGGGATGAGGGTGGCAGTTGGTGAGGGTGACGGCGATGGCGTCTCTGTATCAGTGACGGCCGCGGTTACAGATACTGTGGGACTGAAGGTTGGGGATGTGTCGGCGCTGGAGGTCGGTGTGGTGGGGGTAACGGTGGCGATTTGCGGGACGGGTGAGAACGTCACAGTTGGGATCAGGATGATGGGCGTTGCCGTCACGATACCGGGTGTGCGCGATGGGATTGGCGTCCAGACGGGGAACGGTTGCGGGGTGACGGACCAGGGTCCGCAGGCGGTTAGCAGAATGGTCAAAAGGAAAAATACAATCAATTTATTCATGGCGCCTGCTCCTTTCTTTTCTTTATTGTACCCAGCTTGTGTTGCATGGCAAGATGACAATCGCGGCTTTGTGAAGGCTCGAACGAGCATAAAAAGTATTGCATTTTTTAGCACTCTGTGGGAGAATAAAAGCGATCTCGTCGCGGGGTGCCCCCCTCACCCGGCGGCGAGATCATTTAACGGGGATTTTTGGGATAGATTTTGCAGCGGCCTGTTATAATGCTCTATCTTGCCCAACGGCGCTTATGATGGAAGTAAATACACTACTGATTGGAATAATCCTATTCCTGGCTGCTTTCACACAAAGCCTGGCCGGTTTTGGTGTGGCACTGATCTCGATGGCATTACTGCCCGAATTGATGGGGATCCGCATGGCGACGCCTTTGGTGGCAATCGTCTCGTTGGTTGTGGATGTGGCAGTCTTGCTGCGTTATCGGGAAGCGCTGGACCTGCATAAGATCTGGCGTGTAGTGCTGGCAGCTTTGGTGGGCACGCCTGTGGGTGTATATTTTCTCTCAAGTGTGGATGAGCATCTGGCAATGATCATTCTGGGTATTATTCTGGCAGGGTATGCCTTATACGCCTTGTTGGGGTTGCGCCTGCCTAGATTGGAACATCCGCTGTGGAGTTATATAGCGGGCCTTTGGGGAGGAATGTTGGGAGGCGCGTATAACACGTCCGGGCCGCCGGTTATTGTTTATGCAGACTGCCGCGCCTGGCCGCGTGAAACGTTCAAGAGCAACTTGCAGGGGTATTTTCTGGTCAGCAGCCTGGCTACGCTGGCCAGCCACGCGTTGAATGGCAATCTCAAGTCCTCAGTTTGGGATACCTTCTGGTGGACCCTGCCGTTTATCGTGGCGGGACTGCTGGCTGGATTCGGTCTTGACCGCTGGGTAAAGCCTGAGTTTTTCCGGCGGATCGTCCTGATCCTGCTGGTGGTAATGGGAATCCGGTTGATGCTGTAGTGAACGGTCCTGATTCTTCCTTCTGGATGTGTGGCGAGCTTTTAGTTGAATCTAATAGCCAATTCTGCATCCGACGGCTCCACCAGTTTGACGCCATCGGGGAAAATAATGGTCGGAACTGAACGCTTTCCATTGTTGACTTGCTTAACGAATTCTGCGGCCCTGCGGTCTTCATCCACATTGACTGTGAGATAGGAAATTTTGTTGCGCTCAAAAAAAGATTTGGCGCGCCTACAATCCGGGCACCAGTCTACGGAGTACATTACGATCTGGCGCGGTTGTAGTGTGTAAAGGTCATCGGTCATTTTTGCCCTCCCGAGGCATTGAGTTTTGTATATTATCGCACACTTCTTTCGATGTGGCAGGGGTGGAATGACAGGGCAATCGCATCTAAATTCCTGCGGCCAGCACCTTGAGCAAGTACTCATCGTTCCAGGCGGCTTGCAGTTGTTTGGCGTGAATGCCACCTTTGGCCGTTTTCTCCTGTTTGAGCAGGTTGAGAGCAATGTGGCGCAGAACCGCCAGGTTTTCGGGAGCTTGGTCTTTGCGGACACGGCTGTGATCTTCGTTCAAGGCGACATCCAGCACCCAATGTAACTTGTTTTCGATGGACCAGTGTTTGCGAACCGCATGAAGGATTCGATCCGCATTATTGGGCAAACTGGTGATGTAGTAGCGCACATATCTTGTTACCTTGTCGCCGATGATGCGAGTGCAAATCACCATGGCAATACTTCGCAACCCGATCCAGTTTTCCAAGTCTCGGATGAGACGCAAATAGGCAGGATCGGAGGTGCTCCAACATTCGCGAATGTCAATGCGTCCATGCCCCTTGTTGACCGTCTTTTTGTATTCATAAGCGGCGTACTTGAAATCGCTGGCCTGATCCACGGCAAATAAGGTTGCAATGTCTTCAAACAGGTGTCCCTGGTTCTCTTTGACGCTCAAAACATACTCTGCCTGGGCTTCCACGATGGTTTTGGCGATGTTGGTTTGCGTTCCCATGGCGTCAATCGTGACAATACAGCCTGAGATGGAAAGAATCTTGAGCAATTCGGGAATAGCGGTGATTTCGTTCGACTTTTCATCTACTTTGCGCTGTCCCAGGACAATCTCATTCTCCGCCGCCCAGGCGCTGACCATGTAAATCGCCCGTTTTCCCAATTTCTCATCGTCGGAACCACGCAAACACTTCCCATCAATGTTAATGACTTGTCCCTGAATGAGTTCATTCACTGCCCATACCCATTCCCAAAACGCCATCTGAAACTCTTGCGCATTTATCATCGAGAAGACCCGACCAAAGGTGTCGTGAGAAGGTATTCCATTGGGCAGGTCCAGAAAGGTTCTCAGCCACAACTCCTTGCTTTTGCCGAAGTTCTCGATGTCCGTCCAGCCTTCCGCTCCGCAGATTACGGCACAAATGGCAATGGCGATAATGTTAATCAGTTTGTGTTCTTTCGTTCGGTCCTTGCGTGGATCCGTGACCTTGCTAAAATGTTCCTCAATCGCTTCCAGTGGCTTCTTGGGCATGGCTACCTCCTACGGGATAGCCAGTTTTACCTCAATTTAGATGCGATTGCCCTGTCAAAATCATTGACACATTTCACTTCGGTAGTAAAATTGCGCCCAATATGTTCAGCTCGTTTGCGTTACCGCGCTCCCGTCGTCCGAAGCCCACTTCTCTTCGAGAAGGTTGGGATCGTTTTGTTTGGATGACGGAACGCTAATCGCATGCGCTGATACACATCCTGTTCGTCAACCAAAACAGCCCTCCTTCTCGGAGGGCTGTTTTTTTCAGCTCACAAGGAGAAGTTATGAAAGACAAAGCAAAACCGCAAGTCAAGAAAGTTGTCCTCGCTTATTCAGGCGGACTCGACACCTCCGTTATCGTGCCGTGGCTGAAGGAAAATTATGGCTGTGAAGTGGTCTGTTTCTGCGCCAATATTGGCCAGGGCGATGAAGACTTGCGTGGTCTTGAACAGAAGGCCATCAACAGCGGCGCCAGCCAGTGCATCATCCATGACATGAAAGAAGAATTTGCTGCCGAATATCTTTTTCCAATGCTCAAAGCCGGGGCGGTATACGAGCATAAATATTTGCTT
>JAKAMM010000149.1 GCA_021812905.1 Chloroflexota bacterium
TTGATTGCAAACATCACAAACTCTTTTCGAAGCGACATCTTGGTAACCTCTTGCCATGGCATCTTCGTCCTCCTTTTTGGGGACGTCATACCATGTTGGAGTGTTACCTATGTCCTAAAACGTCTGTTACCTATCTCCCCGGTCTATACAGCGGGGTGAGGGTCGGGGTGAGGGGCCGCCCCTTTTAATTTTAATTTCTTCCTTTGGTCGAAATGGCAAAATCTGAAATACTGAATTTTTCGAAATCGTCAAATTTGGAATAAGTAATCCGCGCCATACCTATTACCTATTTTTCCCAATAATAGGGTAGCCCACACCACAACTATCCTCCCGCATGGCCAATTTATTCTCTCTCTCTCTCTCTCTCTCGATAAAAATATTTTAATTACAAAGTGTTAAGTCATACTGTCATTTGTGACAGCTCCCCCTGGTATATCCTTCGCATCCTATTCGCACAATTTGCCTGAACCTGCCTTGGCAACGGGCGCCGAATTTCCAAAAACAGTCGAACCGAACACCCAGCGAGCTTTCGGCTCTTGTAATACGGATATGGAATTATAGGCTTTCAATGGAACCCGAAACGGTAAACAGCAAATGGAGGAGGAAAAGCAAATGCACACCCTGAAGAAGTTCGGCGCATGGTTCATCTTTGCGGCCACGGCCTTGATCGCGCTTGGCGCGGCCCCGGCCCAGGCCATCGTGATCGATTACACCGCCGTCAATCTGGCGGACACCACGGCCGGCGAAGATCTGTGGCAATACACCTACACGGTGTCGGATCACACCTTTGCGGCCGGCACCGGTTTTACAATCTACTTCGATCCTGGATTGTATGGCGCAATTGAAGACCCCGCCCCCACTGTCAGCGGCGATTGGGACATTCTCACCTTCCAAGCCGACCCCAACGCCTTTCCCCCTGAAGGCATGTACGACGCCTATGCCTTGGCTGACGGCGCCTCCCTGGCCGATCCATTCACCATTAGTTTTGTGTGGCTGGGTCAAGAAACCCCCGGCGCCCAGCTCTTCGAGCTCTATGATGGCCAGACCTGGGAAATCCTCGATTCCGGCAGAACCACCCCCGCGCCCGTGCCCGAACCGGCCACATTACTGCTGCTGGGTACCGGCCTGATCGGTCTGGCAGGGTGGCGTAAAAAGCGTGCGGCATAGATTCGCTTACGCGGACCGCAAATCAATTATAGATCCTGGCAGTCAAGGGCTTGGCTGAGGGAATTCAAACCGCGGATCTGCCTGGCGAAGCTTTTGCGAAGCCTGGTCACCCGAATCACGCGAATGGGAATACTTCTTTCCCGTGTTGGGCGACAGATGCCCTATGCGTTATTCAGCAAAAGATCTGAACACTACTGATCTTCGGAAACGTCGCATAGGGTCCGTTGATGTCATTCCCGCGCAGGCGGGAAACCAGTTCTTTAAAATGTTTCTAAGCTGCCGAACAGTTTATCCCGCAAGGTCGTTGAGGCGCCGAGAAATTCCAAAAGAGTTCTTCTCCGCGTCCCTGCGCCTCTGCGCGAGACGATTTATGAATGATGCACTTTTTAAACCAAGGAGGATGAAGATGAAGGCTTTCTTACGCACCGCCGGCTTGCTGGCCGGGCTATTGATTTTACTGCTGGCCACCAGCGCCCATGCAGCCCTCACCGTAGGCAACTACACCCTGGTCAGCTCCAAGCGCCTAACCCGCACCGACTACGAATACACCTACCGCGCCCAGGTCACCAACACCGGCGCCGCCGCCAAAAACGTTATGGCCCAGGCCACCTCGAGCTCGTCAAATACTACCATCATCGAAGGCCTCCTGGAATTCGGTGCCGTGGCCGCCGGCGCAGCGGTGACGAGCAGCGATACTTTTGTTATTCGGCACAATCGGAGCTTTCCTTTGGATTGGTCGGTATTGAGTTGGCGCGTGGCGCAGGGAGAAGCGGTAGAAGTGATTGGGGTGCAGGGCGGCAATGTCGCCGTTGTTGATCCAAGCAGCCCACTATCAGGGGTAGAAGTAAACATCCCCGCCGGCGCCACTCAAGGCAATACAGCCATTTCCATATCCACGAGTGATCATCTTGGCTATTCGGAAGATCCCAATCAGAATATCGCGCCGGTCATTGATTTAGGTCCAAGCGGTACTGTATTCCAAGTGCCGGTCAACATTACGTTTCCTTATGACCCGTTGAAATTGGAAAATATAGGAATCGTAGATCCGCATTCCCTTAAGATCTATACATACGATGAAGACGCATCTATATGGCTGCCGTTGGACGCCGTTTCTATCGATACTGAGCGCAATACGATTACTGCATCCACGACTCATTTTTCGCTGTTTACGGTTGCTGGCGATACCCTCACTCGGCATGGCAACCTCCTCCTTTCGTCAATCTATAGCCCTGTCATATTCCTGCATGGTGTCATGGTTGGAGCAGCTTCCCAGAACCTCAAGGGGAATGCATACAATACTTTCGGGATTGTTGCATTGGAAGCTCTTTATAACGAAGGGGTAAACGTTTACGCCTTAAATTATGATACAGCCAAGGGTATCGATGAAGCGGCAATATCTTTGGCCCTTGCAATAGGAAGAATTAAGCAGGAAACTGGTTCCGCATATGTCAACATAATTGCCCATTCGATGGGTGGGCTCGTCGCAAGAGCATACCTCCAAAACATGGCAAGTGCGCCATGGTTGTCAGACCAAAACTTAATAGAGAAGATCAGATACCAAGACGACGTTGCTAAAATTATGATGCTGGGAACTCCAAATCATGGGTCCTTGTTTAGCGTGTTAGGTTCCCTTTCCCATTACACGAGAACGACTTCATTGACTCAAATGATTCCAAATAGCCCATTTTTATTGTTGCTCAATAATGAAATGTTTCCACCAAATACTATCGTCGATATCGTATATGGGTCGGTTGAACTTCTAAATGGCGATGGCGTTGTAAGCCTTTCAAGCGCTGTCTTGTCACCTGATTACCCCGCAGAGATATTTAGAAAGTATTCCGAGCATGTCTTAAATGGCTATTATCACATTAAAACAGATGATTTACCGGTTATTGGCGACTTGCCACTGTGGGAGTTGGGCGTTTCAAAGGTGGAAGATTTAAGACATCCTGCCTACGATCTGATGCTCAAGTTCGCAATAGATAAAGACATAGATGGCGTAACGGAAAAAGATAATCTCGACAAATGCCCAGGCACCGGTATCCGTGACATTGCCAATGAAAATGGTTGTGCATTTGTCCAGCTAAGGCCCCAACTCATTTCGCCGCCTTCTAATGCTGAAAATGTGAATCCCGCTTTAATAAAGTTCACATGGTCCCCAATTCAGCATCCCGACCATCTGCCTGTCGAATACTGCATTTCAATTAAAGAGAATTCCGAACCAAACGACATTTCAGTTTACGAAAGGTGCGAGCTCAACCACTTCTTGACTGATCCAGCTTTTCAAACTTCGTTAGGACCAGGGAGAGCTTATGTTTGGGCTGTATTTGCAAAGGATCAAACCAATAATTGGAGCCAGTTGAGTAACTGGTTTACTTTTACCACCGCACCCGACCCTAACGATGTTGATAACGACAACGACGGCTATTCCGAAAACCAAGGCGACTGCAACGACAACAATGCTTCCATCCACCCCCACGCCACTGAAATCTGCGGCGACGGCATTGATCAGGATTGCAGCGGGGCGGATTTGTCGTGCAGTCAGGATACGGACGGTGACGGCCTGCCGGATTGGTGGGAGATTCAGTATGGCTTGATCCCTACCAATTCTGCCGACGGCTCCTTTGATTTCGACGGCGATGGCTACACCAACCTGCAAGAGTTCGCCGCCAATACCGATCCCACGGATGAAGACTCCCATCCGGTATCTACCATCACCGGCAAAATCCCCGACACCGGCCAGACCACGTCCTACACCAATACTTTTGGCGAGGATGCGGATTACTCCATCAATCCCCAGTCCTACACCAAGCTCGACGCCAACGGAAACGCTCTGCCCGACAGCGCCGCCACCTGGGCCATGGTGCGCGACAACGTCACCGGCCTAATCTGGGAGAACAAAACCGACGACGGTGGAATCCACGACAAAGACAACACTTACACCTGGCAAGGCGCCCAGGATATCTTCATCGCCCAGCTCAATGCCCAGAACTTCGGCGGCCATCATGATTGGCGGATGCCCAGGGCCATTGAATTCTCCATGATCGTCAACGCGGCGAGATATAATCCATCAGTTAACACGAATTATTTTGCGAACACCATGCCGACCTATTATTGGTCCTCTACCACCAGTGCCTATGGAACGGACTACGCGTGGTACGTGGGGTTCAATTACGGTAACGACAGCTTTGGTGCTAAGTCCAATGGTTACCATGTGCGTGCCGTGCGCGGTGGACAAGCGCTGACCGGAACCTTGGTCGACAATGGGAATGGAACCATTAGCGACACAGCCACCGGCCTGATGTGGCAAAAGGCCGAACCTGGTACCATGACATGGGAAGCGGCTTTGGACTATTGCGCGAACCTTCAATTGGCAGGATACAGCGACTGGCGCTTGCCCAATCGCAACGAGCTGCAAACCATCGTCGATGACTCCCGTTACAACCCGGCTATCGACCGGACCATATTCCCAGGGGCCATGTCGTCTGGCTATTGGTCGTCTTCTACCTATGCACAAGGAAATGATTATGCATGGTATGTAAATTTCTACTACGGCGGCGTCAGTAGCAACAATAAGCCCGGCAGTTACAATGTACGTGCCGTTCGCAGTATTCAAAGCAGTCCACAAACGATAAGCACACCTGTCAATATCCATGCCGAGTATCAATCCGTCCATTCCTGGAATTACATCACCTGGGACGCGGTCCCGGGTGCGTACCGATACAATGTCTATTGGGGCACGGCGCCATATGTGGAGAAAACCAGCGAACTTCTCACGCTGTTGATTTCCAAAATAAATGGAACCAAATTTTCAGTTTAGATTGAAGAGCGCGCAATATTTTCAAAGCAATTGGAAGCAGTCGCCGCGCTTCATTTTATTGTATGGG
>JAKAMM010000150.1 GCA_021812905.1 Chloroflexota bacterium
CGCACCCACACTGACGCGCTGGTCGCAACAACCAATTGGATCATGGCTTATTTATTGTCTGAATAGTCTTGCAAGTCTGACTGGTCTGACACGTCCGACTTGTGAGATTTTTTGACCCGTAAGACCTGTTAGACTTTTTTGACTTGGAGACCATTATGAAATTCGATGCCGCACTTCCTCCCATTCAATTGAAAGATGTTCCCGCGATTGCGAAGGCCGCCGAGGAAATCGGCTTCGATGCGCTGTGGACTCAAGAGACTCAACACGACCCGTTTCTTCCATGCACACTGATCGCAGAGCACACATCGAAACTAAATTTCGGCACCGCCATCGCGGTCTCATTCGCGCGTTCGCCCGCGACGATTGCCTACACCGCCTGGGACCTGGCCGCGCAATCCGGCGGACGGTTTATTCTGGGACTCGGCACGCAGGTCAAGGCGCACATCGAGCGGAGATTCGGGATGCAGTGGCCCGAGTCCGTGACGGGAAAATTGCGCGAGCAAATCCTTGCCATGCGCGCTTTGTGGGATTGCTGGCAGAACGGCACGAAATTGAATTATCGCGGCGAATATTACAAGATCACGTTGATGTCGCCGTTCTTTAATCCGGGGCCACTGCCCCCCTCTTCTTTAGGAGAGGGACTGGGGGTGAGGTCAATTCCCATTTACATCGCTGGCGTGAACACGGGCCTCGCCAAACTGGCTGGCGAATTGTGCGAGGGATTCCACGCGCACCCGTTCAACAGTCCGAGATATTTGGGCGAGGTCATGTTACCTGCGATTGAAGAAGGTGCTAAGAAGACAAACCGCAAACGGGAAGATGTGATGGTTTCGGTCACGGCTTTTGTGGCGACTTCGCCCGAAGATGAAAACTTTGCGCGCGCCCAATTATCTTTCTACGCGTCGACTCCCTCCTACCGCGCCGTCATGGACTTCCACGGCTGGGGCGAGACCGCCGAAAAATTATCGGCACACGCCGCGAAAGGCGAATGGGCCAAAATGCCGATGCTCATCACGGATGAAATGCTGAACGAATTCTGTCTCGTCACTTCGCCGGAAAAATTAGCTCCCGGTTTGAAAAAGCGCTACGATAGAATCGCAGACCGACTTACACTTTATAGTCCATTCGTGCCGGGTGAGAGGGATGGGTTCTGGAAAGGATTGGCAAAG
This sequence comes from Chloroflexota bacterium, assembly GCA_021812905.1. Next base: position 1,170 of record JAKAMM010000150.1, read on the forward strand.
CAATTTCGATAAAAAGCGAAAATTGGGGGATTGCAAAACATCTCAACTTGAGATAAACTGACGATGTGCATATCATCTCTCGCAAAGCCCTGATTCAGTTCTGGCAAAAACATCCTGACAGTCAGACAAGCTTTGCAAGATGGTTCAAAGTTATGGAAAAGACCGATTTTCACAGTTTTGCTGAGTTGCGAGCCGTTTTTCCCTCCGCGGACAAAGTACAAGACTGGATCGTTTTCAACATCAGCGGGAATAAATATCGCTTGATTGTCTCGATCCACTTTAATCGCAGCAAAGTTTATATTCGACATGTTCTGACGCACCCAGAATATGATCGAGGAGATTGGAAGAAATGACACTTGCAAACGACCAGCTTCAAACATCCTGGACAAATATCGCTCCTCTGCTCATCATTCGCAACGAGCGCGAGTATAAAGCGGCTGTTAAGCGAATGAATGAAATACTCGACGAGGTTGGGACAAATGAAAAGCACCCACTCTACAGTTTACTGGACACGCTCAGCACACTCATCCATGCTTATGAAGAGCAACACTTCCCGATGCCAGCATCCACGGGAGCGGACGTATTACGCTTCCTCATGGATGAGCATGGAATGACTCAATCCGATTTGCCCGAAATAGGCTCACAGGGGGTCATTTCAGAGATACTGAACGACAAGCGTGAATTGAATGTCCGCCAGATTCGTATTTTAGCCACGAGATTCAAAGTCTCACCAGCAGTGTTTGTATAGTCTCCTCTTCGTGCCGGGCAAGAGAGATGAGTTTTGGAGAGAATTGAACAAATCATTTAATGGTTGACGCTCTTTCATTACAAAGGAGTCGCCATGTCCACCTTTGATTGGATCGCGGCGAGCATCGTCATTGTTACGTTGATCTATGTAAGTTTTGTCCTCACTCTGGCGGATTGGTTCGCTGCCCTCCGCAAAGGACAAGCCGTCACGTTATTGCCTGAGCGCGCAGGACGCAAATGGCCGCTTTGGACTCAGGTTGCGATGATTATCCTTGGCCTGGCGCTTTGTATTCCGTTCTTTTACTACGGTTGGATTCCATTGTTTCAAGTACCGCCTAACGCGGCACTCACCCTCGGCGTGATCGGATTGGTTTTGTATCTCGCCGGTTTGACCTTTGCACTTTGGGCGCGTCGCGCGCTCGGCAAATATTGGGGCGTCAGCACCAGTCTGCAAGTAAAATTGTTGGGTGACCACCAACTCATCCAAAACGGACCCTATGCCTTCGTCCGTCATCCAATGTATTTTGGCGCGTGGGTTCTCTTTTTCGGTTTGACCCTGCTCTATCCGGTCTGGGCGGTTTTTATCCTATTTATTTCTTCATTGATATCATTTGCAGGCCGCGCCCGCCGCGAAGAGTCGGCGTTGGAAGAAAGATTTGGCAAGGAATGGACAGAATACAAGAAACGGACAAAAATCTTAATCCCATTTATCTATTAGGAAACAACATGAACTTCACCGACTACCAAACCAAATCTCGCGTCACCGCCAAATATCCCGCCATCGGGCACGGCGTCATCTATCCCACGCTCGGACTCATCAACGAGGCGGGCGAAGTCGCAGGCAAGATCAAAAAGGTCTTCCGCGACAAGGACGGCCTTATCAGCGATGAAACGCGTAAGGCCCTCAAAGCCGAGCTCGGCGACGTGTTATGGTATCTGGCACAGGTTTCCACGGAATTAAATTTGTCCCTCGACGAAATCGCCGAATATAACCTTGCCAAATTGCTTGATCGTCAGGCACGCGGCAAGATCAAAGGCGATGGAGATAATCGGTAAAAAGGTGTCAAGTGTCACGTAGTCCAAGTGTCATGCTCAACCTGATACCTGAAACTTGATACCTGACACGTTTCCCAAACTCTAATCTTTCTCCTACACAAACTCCCCGCCCTTTTTGGTAGAATTCTCCCTGACCCAATCCACTTTCAATGGGTCAAGGAGAATTCATTTTATGGCTGGAATGGAACGTTTTACCCAGCGAGCACGAAGGGTACTCAGTTTGGCGCATCAGGAAGCCGAACGCGCCCAGCAAAACAGCATTGGCACCGAACACCTGCTTCTTGGACTTATGGGAGAAGAAGGCGGCGTGGCAAGCCGCGTCCTGCGCGAACTCGGGTTGGAATCCAACCGCGTGCGCGAGATCATCCAACGCGTCAGCGTCGAAAGCCATCACACCAACGTCAAGATCGAACTGGCGCCGGACACCCAACAAGTCCTCGAATACGCTGTGGACGAGGCGCGCCGCCTCGGTCATCATTATATTGGTACAGAACACATCCTGCTCGGTCTGGTGCGCGTGGAAGGCACTGCCATGGAAGTCCTGCGCAGACTCGGCGTTACCGCCGACCAGGTGCGCAGGCAGACGCGCCGCGTGCTCAACGAGTCCGCTTCTTCGTCCACGCCCACAGCGGCTGGCCCACAACCAGGCCGACCCAACGCTGGAGACAAGAATCCCAAGACTCCGCTCGTTGACCAACTCGCCAGCGACTTAACGTCAAAGGCCGAAGAAAAGAAACTCGACCCGGTCATTGGCCGACAGATGGAGATCGAACGCGTCATTCAAATTCTGGCGCGCCGCACAAAAAATAATCCTGCATTGATCGGCGAACCCGGCGTCGGCAAAACCGCCATCGTCGAGGGCCTCGCCCAACGCATCGTGGACGGCGATGTCCCTGCCCCGCTGATGAACAAGCGCGTGCTTCAGTTGGATGTCGGCTCACTCGTGGCTGGCACGATGTATCGCGGACAATTCGAGGAAAGACTCAAACGCGTCATTGATGAGTTGAAGCAATCGGGTTCGATCCTGTTTATTGATGAAGTCCACATGCTGGTCGGAGCGGGAGCCGCTGGTTCGTCCGTTGATGCCGCGAACATTCTCAAGCCCGCCCTTTCGCGCGGCGAATTGCAAGTCATCGGCGCGACCACGCTCGACGAATATCGCAAGCACATCGAAACCGACGCCGCCCTCGAACGCCGCTTCCAACCCGTCCAGGTGGACGAGCCGTCCGAAGAAGAAACGATACAAATTCTCAAAGGCATTCGCTCCGCGTACGAGGAGCATCATCATCTCGTGATTTCAGATGAAGCCCTCGAAGCGGCGGTCCACCTTTCGTCCCGTTATGTCACGGAAAGATTCCTGCCAGATAAAGCCATCGACCTGATCGACGAGTCTTCGTCGCGTGTCCGCATGTACAAAAGTCCCGCCGCGAAACACGCCAAGGATTTATTCGGTCAATTGAAGAACGCGCGCCAGAACCGTTCGCTCGCACAGGAAGAAGGCAATGCCGATGAATTGAAGGAATGGGTAGAGCGCGAGACCGATCTCGGCGAACAGATCGAACGCCTGCGCTCCGGTTGGGATCGCGCCAACAGTCCCGTTGTTTCTGCCGAAGACATCGCCGAAGTGGTTTCAATGTGGACCGGTGTGCCGCTCATGCAATTGGCCGAGGAAGAATCGCAACGACTGCTCAAGATGGAAGACGAGCTTCGCAAGGGCATCATCGGCCAGGAAGATGCGATCATCGCCATCTCGCGCGCCGTGCGCCGCGCCCGCGCCGGGTTGAAAGACCCGAAGCGCCCGATCGGTTCGTTCATGTTCCTCGGGCCCACCGGCGTCGGCAAGACCGAGTTGACAAAGACTCTCGCCAAATTTATGTTCGGCAGTGAAGAAGCCGCCATCCAACTCGATATGTCCGAGTTCATGGAACGCCACACCGCTTCGCGTTTGGTTGGCGCGCCTCCCGGATATGTCGGCTACGAAGAAGCCGGTCAACTCACCGAGGCCTTGCGCCGCCGCCCGTATTCGATAGTTGTTTTCGACGAGATCGAGAAGGCTCATCCTGAAGTCCACAACATGTTG
>JAKAMM010000151.1 GCA_021812905.1 Chloroflexota bacterium
CAGAGCGTCTTTTGTTTCTTGTAGCAAAAGTGTTCTTTTTATCATTTACTGATCTTACCACGAAAATCCCGTATCAAGTGCGGGATTTTCGTGGTGTTTTGTTGCTGCACACGATCGCTTCAATGGTACTGGCAGGCACAGGTGTGAGCTTGTCGAAGGGCGCCCGGCGAAAATTGAACCGTATCCAGGGCATGACTACTACGCGTTGACCTTTCCCCACCGCTCCGCCATTTTCTTCATAATGATGAAAGAAACCGGAGAATTTTCTCTCCGAGTTTTCGCTTCTTACGCGGGCATGTACGCGGTTACTTCCACTTGCCTGTGACGCTGACGGGCATCATTGACGGTTTTTTCAAGGCGTTCGGCGGTTTCATCTGCAATCCAGTCCGCGCCGCATTGGTCACAGACCAGGGCAGGCACATTGCGGACGACAACCACGCCGAAACCGAGGTCAACGGTAAAGGTGGTTGTGCCTTGCGTTTTTGTCCCGCCGCAAACCGGGCAAAGGTTTTTTGATTTCACGGTTTCCTCCGGGTTCGAAAATCAGACTCGAATACCTCCAAACTTGGCTCTTAGGCGGTAATGACGGCAACTTCTCCATCGGGTTCAATGGACAAGATAACGTGAATGGGGCGTTTCTTCTCCCAGCCGAGCAACAATTCTGTTGGAGTTGGACGGTCAGTGGACTAATCTTCGATGACTTCGCCGTTTGACGCGGCGTCCAAAATCATATTGCGACTCATTCCACGCTCCAACATGCGCTCGAGGGCATGTCTGCGCCAGATAATCTTTCTGTGGTTAATTGACCGGCGAATTTTGATGGAATCGAATGGTTCGGTCACGGTTTGATTTTACCAGATGGTGAGCGATGGATCGCGAAGGGAGTCCGCGCGGCTTCGCCAGTCAGGATGCTTCGCGAAAAGCGGTTAGGCGTTGGAAACCAGTTTACTGTAATTCAATTTTCTTTTCCCCGGGCGTCCCTTACACAGACGAGGTTAATCTCAGAGCAACTTTTCGAACTGTTCTATTGTTAGATCGGCATCCCTCAAGATGCTTTTCAAAACCTTGGGGTGCAGGATTTTCCCTGCATGATAAGGGACAGTTACCCGCCTCCCCTCTTGGTTCTTGTAAATTTTATGGCTGCCACTCTGCCGAGCCAGGGAAAACCCAGCATGTTCCAAAACCTTGATGACCTCCGCCGCTGTAACTCGAGACAGCCTCTGGCTCATACCGTCACTTCCATGGAAGTGAGGCTGATTAATCCAATCTGGGGAACTTCTTCCCCGCTCTCAAGGCGATCGGACACGTGCAGTTGGATGGCATCCTGAATGTTCGCAAGCGCTTCCTCATACGTGCCTCCCTGAGAATAGCACCCCTGCAGTTCGGGGCAGAAGACAAAGTATCCTTCCGAATCCCGTTCGAGCACCACAGAAAAGCGATAGTTTTTCATGTTGATCTCTCTTTCCCATCGAAATTTGGTTTTACAATACCCTGGATAGTTTCCGAAGACAATGTGTCTCTTGTTTGGTGGGTATAGCGCAAAACTGTCGGGGCAAGCTCAAGCCGCCGTCCTCGGCGGCCTCAATAGCATCAATGGGTTTATCCAGCAGTTTGCGAGTATGTTCCTTCATGCAGGAACTCCATCCACGCGGATATTACGAAGTAATGACGTATCGCTCTCCTTCCATTGTATTTCCTTTATAATCACACGACTAATGCTAATACCATAGTTCAGGGATAATCCACTGACCAATTCACCTGTGCGATCAATTTCCTTCCCATAACTCTGATAATTTTTAAGTACAATCATCACATCAATATCCGAATCAGACTGCGCCTCCCCGCGCGCGTAAGACCCATACAAGTAGACGGCCTTCAACCTGTCCCCATAAATGTGGACAAGACCTTCCTTCAACTCCTTCATCAGTTTCCTGATACGCAGTGGCACTTTCCTGTTCATGCCCTTATTTTACCTTTTTTCCATCCCGCGTCGCAAACATCCCTCCCGCCAAAAGACACTGACCTCGCCCATCCCCCCCTACACTCTAACAACGCGTAGTCCCGGGCCGCCATCCCTTCGACACTCCCTTTGGTCACAGGGCAGGCCCTTCGACATTAATTCCCGATGCTGAGCAGTCTGCGCGAGTGCGCCGCGCCTTTCTGGTGGGCTGCGCTAAAAGTTTGTGAGTCTCTTTTTCCAGAGCAGGAAACTCACCACTGGGTTCACACGTGTGCCTGCACTCCTTCGTCCCTTCGCCGTAGTGCAGGCAGAGAACACTGAGAAAAAGCGTTAAAAATCTGCGTGCCTCAGTGGTTTGCTCTTTGGGGATATCTACAACACTTCGACAAGATCAGTCCAAGCCTTTGGGTGCTCCCGTCTCCCGTTCTGGTTTAGTAATCGGTAAACAGTGATCAGTAGGCAGTAATCAGAAATCAGTGACCAGTTACTGGCAACTGAGCGCTGGCCACTCATTTCTGAAAGGACGGGCTCGTGGCGCAGTGGTTAGCGCAGGCGACTCATAATCGCTTGGTCGCTGGTTCGAATCCAGCCGGGCCCATATATTCTAAAACTCCTCGACAAAAGCAGGGAAGTTTTTTAGTATGCGCCTTTGCCGCGTATCACGATCCAGGCAGTCTGTATCAGGATGTTGATATCGAGCCAGATGGAATAGTTTTGTATGTAGTAGAGATCGTCTTCTGTGTTCAGGTGCATGGGTTTGTCGCTGCGGCCATGGATCTGCCACCAACCCGTCAAGCCTTGTGGGACAGCGAAACGCTTACGCTGCCAGGGCTGGTACTTTTCGACCAGGGAGGGCAGCTCAGGGCGGGGACCAACCAGACTCATTGATCCACGCATGATATTCAAGAGCTGCGGCAATTCGTCCAGGCTGAGCCGCCGCAGAATTTGACCCATACGGGTGATGCGGGGATCATTTTTTTGCTTGTGAATGACATTCCCATTCTTGTCCATTGTTACCACTTGTGCCCGAAGCTCCTCGGCGTTTTTCACCATTGTGCGGAACTTGTACATCATGAACTGCCGCCCATTGGCTCCAACTCGTTTTTGCTTGAAGAAAATGGGGGCGCCATCGTCAAGCCAGATCAATATGGTTATGACGATCATCAAGGGCAGAGCCGGGATAAGCATGAAACCAGCGACGATAAGATCAAAAATGCGTTTGATCAACCGCTGGCTTTCGGTCAGAGCCGGAGCCCGCAGGTCAAGCATGGGAATGTCAAGAAAATCCTCCACTTTCGCATGATGCAAAGCGAATTGAAAATAATCGGGGACCACCCAGACCTTGACAGGCAGATCCTGCATGTCAATTATCAATTGACTGACCCGCAGATACGCACGGGTTGGCAGGGCGATGATCACATCTGTAACCTTCTCTTTTCTTATTACTGTTCGAGCCTCATCCACCACGCCCAAAATTTCCGGGTTGCTTTTCCTTTTCTCAGGATCATCATCAAGAAACCCGACAAAATTGATATGCAAGTGACCATGCCGCTTGACCCGCGACCTGATCTCAAAGCCCAGGGGGCCGGCGCCAACGATGAGCACATATTGAAGGTAGCCCAGGGACACGTTTCTCCTCGAATACAGAAAACGGGCCAGTACTCTCCACAGCAGGAAAGCCACATAGGTGCAAAACGAGAAGGAAAGAAACAAGATTCGGGACATCTCTCGAAACGATAAATACAGAATGCCCGCCAGGGTAATGCTTGCCAAAGCGGCGCTGAAAGTCAGACTGGTAAATTCATCCACAACGCGCAGATTTTTTTGACCGTCATAAACATTAAAGAACGCCATGATACTAACCCACAGAATTGAAAATGAAATATAAATGGATATGGGCAATGACTGAGGGTAATTAAGAGCCTGGATAAAGCTGGCATTCATCAGCGGCCGAACCTGTCCCACGCCCCACAACACGAGCGCAACGGTCAAGCCATCAATGATCATGGAGAAGATCGCAAAATTCAACGAAAAGCGTTTTAGCATGCTCTATCCTTTTTTCCCAAAGAGCAGCTGGCCCATTATCAGGATCATAAAACGCGGGTTATGATAGAGATAACGCTGCCAGAGGCGGCCTGGCTCCTGACTTAAACGAAACAACCATTCCAGTCCGGATTTTTGCATCCACGAGGGAGCCTGCCGTTTCGTCCCGGCGTAAAAGTCGAAGGCCGCACCGACGCCGATCATCACAGCCTGAATTTTACTTCTATGTTCAGCCATCCAGCGTTCCTGTTTTGGACAGCCCAGGCCCACAAAAAGGAGGCGGCAGCCGGTTGTGTTGATCTCACGGATGACGGTTTCATCCTCCGCCAGGCTCAACGGACGGAACGGCGGACTGTGAAAATATCGAATGTCGAGGGACGGATATTTTTCGTTAAGAACAGCCATCAGAAGCCGGAGAGTTTCAGGAGAGCCGCCGGAAAAGCCGACGGGGATCCTTCGTTTGGTCGCCATATCCAACAGATGCAGAGTCAGTATCGGGCCGTAAACCCGCTCCTGCCCCGGATATCCGAGCCGGCGCAGAGTCCAGACCAGAGGCATGCCATCCGGCGTGACCAGATCAGCGGCATTGACAATGTCCCTGAAGTCTGGCGCATCGTATGCTTCCATGATCATGTGAACATTGGCAACGCAGACATAGCGGCTTTCATTGTTTTGCGCCCACGCCTCGACCTGGGCCGTGGCCGCCGCATAACTGGTTGGGTCAACTCTGACGTCCAGAATTTCCGGATGTTTTGTCATGCTAATACGTACATGCCTGATTGACTTCTATGGCGCGCTGATAAATATTCATTAACATATCGTAATTTTTATCAGCCGTATACTTTGCTTCGTATTCGCGTCTAGCATTCCTGCCCATTTCTGCCATCTCCTTCGGATGCTCCCAGGCCCATTGGACTTTAGCGGCTAAATCATCGGGGTCGCCAGCGGTAAATTGCATGCCGGTAACACCGTCCTTGACGATCTCCGCATTGACGCCAATTCTCGATCCGATCACGGGCACTCCAAGTGCAAAACTTTCCAC
>JAKAMM010000152.1 GCA_021812905.1 Chloroflexota bacterium
CAAACGCATGATTACCGTCCACGATGTGCGGCATCCAAACCCTGGTGACGCTTCGCCTTTTTATGATAAAAAAATCCGCAACTGGGACGTGATTGCCGTCAAAGGCGCTCCAGATGTGGTGCTAAATTTATGCACGCGCTATCAAACCCTGAATGATGTATCCAAACCGCTGACAACCAGAAAGCGCAACGAGATCATCGCCGCCATCGATACCATGTCGGAAGATGCTTTACGAGTACTGGGGCTGGCTTATCGACTTGAACGGGATGTTCCTGACGATCCAAATAAAATAGTCACGGAAAAACTTGAAAAGGACCTGGTCTTCGTCGGTTTGGTCGGCATGATCGACCCGGCACGCGAGGAGGTCAAACCAGCTCTGGAACGGGCTCGACGGGCCGGTATTCGCACGATCATGATCACTGGCGATTATCCCAACACCGCGCGCGCCATTGCCGATGAGATCGGCTTGCTCAAACGTGGACGCAAAGTCGCAACCGGCGCGGACCTGGACGCGATGAGCGATAAAAAATTATTCCGCGAGATCGAGAAGACAGATGTCTTTGCCCGCGTTTCGCCGGAACATAAAATGCGCATCGTGAATGCCCTGCAGGCCAATAACGAAATCGTGGCAATGACTGGCGATGGCGTCAACGATGCGCCCGCCATCAAACGCTCCGACATCGGCGTGGCGATGGGCATCACCGGCACAGATGTCGCCAAAGAGACCGCCGACATGGTGCTGACCGACGACAACTATGCCAGTATCGTGGCGGCGGTCGAGCAGGGACGCATCATTTATTCCAACATCCGCAAATTCGTTTTCTTCCTGCTTTCATCCAATGTGGCTGAGATCATGGTTATCTTTCTCGCCACACTGGCCGGACTGCCCGCACCATTGACCGCCATTCAACTTCTATGGCTCAACCTCATCACCGATGGCGCGCCCGCATTGGCATTGGCCATGGAAAGAGGCGACCCGGATATTATGTTGCACAAGCCGCGCGCCAAGAATGAACCGATCATTAATCGAATCATGGGCGTGGGCATCACGATCCAAACAATAGCGCAAACCAGCGCAGTCTTAATGGCCTTCGGACTCGGATTGATCTGGCATCTTGAAGCGGGCGCACTTGTACCACAAGGCATGAACCCCGTTTTATATTTACTCCATCACGATTGGCGCGGCGTGGATATTCAGGCCGCGGAAACAATGGCCTTCGTCACCCTCTCGCTGTGCGAACTCTTCCGCGCTTACACCGTCCGCTCGGAGCGCGCATCAATTTTTCAGATCGGGATTTTCTCCAACAAATACATGCAATACGCGGTTGGCCTTTCGATTGCGTTGCTTTTGATCGTCTGCGGCGTCCCGTTCCTGCAACCGATCTTCAACACACACTTCCTGTCATTCACTGAATGGAGTGCAGTGCTTGGGCTTTCCTTGATCCCCGCCTTTTCCGAGGAAGTCACCAAATTCTTTTTACGAAGACAAAAAGAATGAACTCGAAAGTAATCAATTACGGATCACGTAATACGTATTACGTGATCTGTAATTCTTTAACGACATATGTTTTTCGATGGATCGGCGAATATCCCAGCCGTTTCAGTGCGAGACGATGAACCTGCGTGCCGTACCCTTTATGTTTTCCAAGCTGATAGCCGGGATGCTGCGCGTCCAATTCGCGCATCAACGCATCACGCGCCGTCTTCGCCAGCACGGACGCGCAGGCAATGCTCAGGCAGCGCGCGTCGCCTTTGACGATGGATGTCTGGGAAATATCCAGTTCGGGGAGTTCGAGTCGAAAATCGGTGAGAAGATAATCGGGAATTAAAGATATTGCTTCAAGCGCGCGCATTGCGGCTAGGCGCGTCGCGGCAACAATGCCAAGCGAATCTATTTCTTCAGCGGAGGAAAAGCCAACCGCGTGAGCCAATGCAACTTCCTTGATGCGCGGTGAAACGGAATCACGCGCCAGCGGAGTCATCTGCTTGGAATCGCGCACCCGGCTCAAGGTCGAGAGAAGATGCGGATTGTTCGGCAGGCTGACCGCGCCGACCGCGACCGGGCCGGCCAACGCGCCGCGTCCGGCTTCGTCCAATCCGACAATAGTTTGAAGTCCGCTTTGCCAGAGATTTTTTTCAAAAGAGAGATCAGGGTCGGTCCGCATCGTATCGTCCCCGCCAGGCGTTGACATGGATGCGGAAGATGTCGCCGATCATGCGCGTGGCATCCCGCAGGGCATTGACCTTGCTCTCGGAGCGGTAATACCAGTGAATGGGAATTTCAGCCACACGATACTTGTGCCGTTTGGCGAGGAAAAGCAATTCGATATCGAATGACCAGCCGAATAGGGTCTGATATTTGAAAAGTTCCTCGGCAGCCTGGGCGCGAAAACACTTGAAGCCGCATTGCGTATCGTCCAGCCCCGGCAGGATCAGCGCGCGGATGATGAGATTGATTCCGCGCCCGCCAAGGTGACGATAAAAAGGCTCGTTGTATCGCACAGCTCCGTGCGCTTCGCGAGACGCAATCGCAACATCAAAGTCGCCCAACGCGGGAGGCAGGAATTTGTTGATCTCATCCACCGGCATCGAAAGGTCGGCGTCGCACATCAGGCGGTACTGGCCGCGCGCCTCGAACATGCCGCGATGGACAGCCAGTCCTTTGCCGCGGCCTTCCTCGTGGATCACGCGCAAGCTTGGATGTTGACGCGCATATTCCTGGGCGATCTCAAAGGTGCGGTCTGTGCTTCCGTTCTCAATGACAAGAACTTCTGATTGATAGGACTGTTGTCCAAGAAACGCAAAGACCTGCTCCAGAGTCTGGGGCAGGCGGCCTTCCTCATTATGAGCTGGAATGATGATGGATAGGAAAGGAACTGACAAGGTATTATGAGTTAAGGAAAATCAGGTAATAGCCAATGGCGGAGGCCATGAGGCAGACCCAGCACAGGAAAATGGCAATCAGAATCGCCAACTGCGGAACGGTCATTCCGAGCGCACGCTGTTGTTTATTTTGTCTGGCTGACGGCAGACGCGGCGCAGAACCAGTTCCGGTCTGTTGGGGCTGATACACTTTTGCCGGGGCTTCCTCCAAGGCGAAACCAAGCTCATTCGGATCAAGTGGGGTGGCTTTTTCCGATGCTCGAAAAATGGCTTGGGCGCGCGAAAGGGCCGGTTGGACGGACACATTATCCGGCGCCTGCTGTGGACGCGCGGCCGGTATTTGCAGGGCTGGTTGGGGTGTGGAACCTGAATTCGGCTCGACAATGCGGTTCGCCAAATCGTGGACCATCTCTATTGCCAGTACTGGCCGGGACTGCTGGAGAGATGCGGCAAATTGTTTAATGGCATCACTCATGACCACGCGCACCGCAGGCCGCATCGAGTCAATGTGCATAGCGGGACTGGATGCCATTAAAATCGGCTCAACCGGCCCGGTCAAAGTCACACCTAGCTTTGCAAGATAACGGTCAAGAACCTTTGCAAGTTGTGCCACACGTGTCATTAAATTAATCGGCGATGGAGTGAACCGCCCGTTATTGGTGGTTCCCCACTGATCGCCCTTGGCTTCATAGAAACCACTCAACGGTGTGACATAAATGATGTACACGCCGGGCGGACCAATCAAGATGATCGGCTCGATGATTTCAATACCGGGCAGGGTGAAATTGCGGATGAGGACAAAACCCTTTTCGAGGGCGCGGTCAAGCTGGGCGATGATGCGCTTCTGGGTTTCCATTTCGGCATACCACGAGAATCCATACTTCAACGTGCCTTGAATGCGCTCGACCAGGCTGATCTCGCCTTTGTCGTTTTGTAAGGGGGTTTTGTCAATGAGTTTCATAACGGAGGCCGATTTGGGTCCAGATGGACGCGAAGCTAAAAGGCGGGCACACCTTCGAGTTCATCGTGGTCAACATCGGCGCGGGTTGCCAGGATTTGTTTGTCATCCTTGCCCATTGCCTGGATCGGTTTGCCAATCTCAAACGTGCTGGCCAAAAACTCCTTGCGCTGGCCGGTCACAAAACGCTTGCCCTTTTTCAAACGTTCGAGCAACGTCTTCCGGTCCAGCAGGACGCGGTCAGAAAAAGTCGCGCCGCGCCGTTCATAGGCGCGCACTACATCGATCTTTCCGCTTTTATAACGAACCGCTTCAACTACTCCATCAAATTTCTGCATAAGCCCTCTGTCCCATTTTAGCATAAAGCCGCCGAGGTTCTCCCGGCGGCAGTAATGTGGTCGGGGTGGGCGGATTCGTACCATCCCCTCAATGGGGAAAACGCCGACCAATTCGTGTCGGGGTGGGCGGATTCGAACCGCCGACCTCTTGCTCCCAAAGCAAGCGCGCTAGCCAGCTGTGCTACACCCCGTAGCGGGACGAGTATAATGCGAAGGATTACCAACCGTCAAGCACAGGACTCAATGACTCATCTTCGCATCATCTTTACTCTTTCGCTTCTTTTCGGACTTTCAGCCTGCTCGCCGTCAAACCAGCCGACACCCACACCGACAATTATCCCGCCAACCTCCACAGCCACGACTACTCCAACCGCCACGCCCATTCCGACCTCCACGCCGTTGACCTGTCTCAGCCAGCCCGGCCGCGTGGACAATGGCGTAGTCAACACAACAAATCCACCGCAACAATTTTTGATCTACCTTCCGCCGTGCTATGCTGTCAAAATCAATCAGCATTATCCCGTCCTTTATCTCCTTCACGGACAAACTTACATTGACGACCAGTGGGTACGTCTGGGTGCGGCCACCGCAACGGATAATTTAATCCTGTCAGGCAAAGCCAAACCATTCATCATTGTTTTTCCCGATGATCGCTACTGGAATTTGAATGCGGGGCCGGGTTTTGGAGATCGTGTGATTAACGTGGTTATTCCGTATATTGATGGACACTACCGCACCTTCACTGACCGCACTCATCGCGCTCTGGGCGGACTCTCCCGCGGCGGCGGCTGGACTGTCCGCCTCGGCCTGCAACATTACGAACTATTCGGTGAACTCGGCATGCAT
>JAKAMM010000153.1 GCA_021812905.1 Chloroflexota bacterium
TTACCAATGAAGACATTCATTACACTCAAAGCGTTTCGAGAATCATGGCAAGATTAAAGGGGAATTGGAGTGGCTAACTTATACGTCGTTGCGAGCCGCGTACCGAGCGGCGAAGCAATCTCCCCCGCAAAGGCGGGGATTGCTTCCCTGGCCTAGTCCGCCAGGACAGGCGGGGAAGAGCACCCCTCGCAAAGACGTAAGTCCACTTCCAGGAGAATAAAATTTCGGCTCGCTGATAACATCCATGTGCTATACTAGCGAAAAATAAATTCCATTTCTTTGCAATTTGAGTACAAGGCTCGCTGAACGAAAGTGTGCACCACACAATTTTTCGCCACACAGGAGGCTTCTTATGCAAGGACAAATGATGGACTATCAGCTTACGCTCACTCCGTTGCTGGAGCGGGCACGACGGCTTTTCCCCAAAAAGGAAATCGTCACCAAGGCGGGACCTGGACTGGAACGTTTCACCTACGAACAAATGACTGAACGTGTGGCAAGGCTCGCCAACGCATTGGAAAAATTGGGCGTCAAGCGCGGCGACCGCGTGGCGACCTTCGCCTGGAATAATGCCCGCCATCTCGAACTTTATTGGGCGGTGCCTTGCATGGGCGCGGTGCTGCACCCGATCAACCTGCGCCTGCCGCCTGAACAGATCATCTATATTCTCGCCCACGCGGACGATCAAGTTCTATTCGTTGACCCGACACTCCTGCCCGCCATTGAAAAACTTGCTCCGCATCTCAAGAACATAAAACATTACATCGTTATGGGTGACAAAGTCCCCGAAGGCACCAAGCTTAAGCCGGTTTACGCTTATGAAGACCTGCTGGCGGGTGCCAGCCCAGATTATCCCTGGCCGCATCTGGACGAGAACGATGCCGCCGCCATGTGTTACACCTCCGGCACGACCGGTAACCCCAAAGGCGTGGTCTACTCGCATCGTTCGATCTATTTGCACAGCCTTGGCCTGAGCATGACCGACTCGTTTGGGCTTTCGGAACGCGATATCTTCATGCCGGTTGTGCCGATGTTTCATGTGCTGGCATGGGGCACGCCGTTCGCCACCGTAATGCTGGGAACTAAGCTCGTGTTCCCAGGTCCGCACATGCAGCCGCGCGATCTGGCCGAGTTGATTCAAGCCGAGAAAGTCACGCTGACGGCCGGAGTGCCGACCCTCTGGCTCGGAATTTTGGGCCTGCTGGAAAAAGAACAATACGATATGAGCAGTCTGCGCGGCATGATCGTCGGGGGCGCGGCCGCACCTCAATCCATGATCGAAGCGTTCGAGAAGAAACATGGACTAACAGTGATGCACGCCTGGGGCATGACTGAAATGTCGCCGCTGGGCACGGTAAGCCGCCTGAAAAGCTATCAGCTTGATCTTCCTGAAGCAGAGCGTTTCGCCATTCGCGCCAAGCAAGGCACATCTGTGCCCGGCGTGGAAATCCGCGCGGTGGATGAATCGGGCAAGGAGGTTGCATGGGATGGCAAGGCCTTCGGTGAATTACAAGTGAAAGGCCCGTGGGTTGTCAGCAGTTACTACAACGATGAACGCAGCGCTGATTCATTCATGGGCGGCTGGTTCCGCACCGGCGACGTGGTTACGATCGACCCCGAAGGTTTTGTGCAGATCGTTGACCGCACAAAAGATTTGGTCAAGAGCGGAGGCGAGTGGATTTCGAGTCAGGATCTGGAGAACGCCATCATGTCTCATCCAAAAGTTCTGGAGGCCGCGGTGATCGCAGTGCCGCATCCCAAATGGCAGGAACGTCCGCTGGCTTGCGTGGTCGCCAAACCGGATTTCAAAGACAACCTGACCAAAGCAGAAATCCACGAACACTTAAGCTCGCGCTTCGACAAAATGTATCTGCCCGATGATATTGTTTTCATTGACGCCGTGCCCAAGACCAGCGTTGGCAAGTTTGACAAGAAGGTACTCCGGGAACAATACAAGGATTATCAACTACCGGAGTAGGGATTCAAAAAGGCTTGCCTCTTTGTCTAGTGGCAAGCCTTGATTATTATTTACTCGGCGAACTCTAATTCATGGCCGCCTAACGTCTTAATTGATTTAGGCGATTAGATGGCGAGTCCACGCCCGCCCAGCCGCCGACCTAGCCCATGCAATGTGGTAACGCAAACCAGTGGGTGCTTATTCTGCAATCTTGTTTAATCCCTCGCTGATTCATTAAGCGAGAAAACAACAATAAACCAAAGGAGATACTAACTATGACCACAAAAACCGTTCAAGTCAACTCGCTTTCCATTGCCTATCGTGAAAGTTCTGGAAAGGGCCCCGCCGCCTTATTGGTGCATGGAAACTCCGCTTCTTCGCGAGTTTTCCAACCCCAGCTTGAAAGTCCGCTTGGCGAAAAGTATCGCCTTGTGGCGATGGACCTGCCAGGGCATGGAGAATCATCCGATGCCAGCGACCCGGCTGCGACCTATTGCATGCCTGGTTATGCCGAAGTGGTCGTCAGCGTTGCAAAGCAATTAGGATTGGAACAGGCCGCCTTTGTGGGCTGGAGTCTCGGCGGGCATGTGGTGATCGAGGCAATCCCGCAACTTTCCAAGGCGGCGGGATTTATGATTTACGGCACGCCTCCGCTTGCGTTTCCCCCCGATATGGCACAGGCCTTTCTTCCCAACCCCGCCATGGCCGCCGCATTTCAAGCCAGCATGACGGATGCCGAAGCTGATGGGTTTTCTGCCGCATGTTTTAAGCCCGGCACAACCAAAATTCCCGAGATATTCAAAGCGGACATCCGCCGCACCGACGGACGGGCGCGCGCAGGGTTGGCGGCCAGCATTCGTCCGGATGGCTATCTGGATGAAGTGATTGCCGTCGCGCAGATGAAGGCCCCGCTTGCGATCCTGCAAGGTGAGCAGGAACAACTGGTCAATGCAACTTATATTCAGTCCCTCACCATGCCGACCTTGTGGCGTGGCGCAATCCAGATGATTCCCAACGCGGGGCACGCCGCCAATTGGGAACAGCCGGAAAAGTTCAATGCTCTTTTGGAAGCATTCATCAATCGCCGATAAACCTAATTCGCAATCAAAACAGGGTGCAGTCACTTTAAGAGACTCATGCAAAGAAACGGGTGGAAAAAGTGACTGTATCCTGGTTTTGGGGATACCACTATCTTGCCATCACGAGCGCGCCCAACACAGTGAACCCAAGCCGTTATGCGGTTTCGTAATACTCACCCACCACATATCATCTAACCCACATGACCAACTTTAGACCTATCTCCCAAATTATCCAACCACAATACGTTATCGAAGGCGCGGGCGTTTTATTGCAGCGATCCATCGCGCCAAAAAAATCAAACGAGTTTGATCCCTTCCTGCTCTTCGACCATTTTGCCTTCAACAATCCCGCCGAAGGCCCCATCCGCGGTTTCCCCATGCACCCGCATCGCGGCATCGAAACCGTCACCTACATGCTGGACGGCTCAACCAACCATCGCGACAGTCTCGGCAACTCAGGCCTGATCGGTCCCGGCGATGTGCAATGGATGACCAGCGGGCGCGGCATCCTCCACGAAGAAATGCCGCGCCGCGGTCCAAGCGGAAACATTTACGGCTTTCAACTTTGGGTCAACCTGCCCACCCGGCTCAAGATGACGGCGCCGCGCTATCAGGAAGTCAGCGCTGACACCATTCCAACTTATGAAAAAGATGGGATGAAGATCCGCGTCGTGGCTGGGACCGTTCACGGCGTGATCGGTCCCGTCACCGAAATCGCGGCCTCGCCTCTTTACGCGGACGTCGAGCTGGCCCCCGATACCGAATTCATTCAGCCCGTCCCCGAAGGACACGCCGCCCTGGCCTACGTTTTCGAAGGCGAAGGCGTGTTTGCAGATCAACCCATCGAATCTGTGAAACTCGTCAAATTCGGCGACGGCAATTCCATTCGCGTAAAAGCTGAAAATAATTCTGTTCGATTTATGCTGATCGCGGGTGCGCCCTTCAAGGAACCCATCGCGCCATATGGTCCGTTCGTGATGAATACGATGGAAGAAATTCAGCAGACATTGATCGAATTA
The DNA here is from genome assembly GCA_021812905.1 of Chloroflexota bacterium. Next base: position 4,056 of record JAKAMM010000153.1, read on the forward strand.
CGTGACGGAACGTTCATCAAATAAACTCCAACCTTGCGAAGGTTTTGAACCTTCGCAAGGTTTCATTTTTAGGAGGACACATGTCACAAGTTCTATACGGCGACCGCATCAGCAAAGGCGCGGAACTTCGCATGGGTTCCTGCGCCGTTATTTTCGATGAGGCCCGCACAAAGGTTTTACTCACAAAGCGCAAAGATAACGGCTTATGGTGTCTGCCCGGTGGCAAGATGGAGCCGGGCGAATCGGTCGAAGAGTGTTGCACGCGTGAGGTATTCGAGGAGACCGGCCTCGAGGTCCGCACGATGCGCTTGATCAGCGTGTACAGCAATCGCGATCAACTGGTTGTCTATCCGGATGGCAAAAAAGTCCAGATCGTCGTCCTGAGTTTTGAAGTAGTGATTACCGGCGGCAAGCTCGGCCTGAGCGAAGAAACGACCGACGCGGGATTTTACACACTACCTGAAATCGAACAGATGCCCATGCACGGACGGCACAAAGAGCGCGTGGAAGATGCGCTCTTGAATCAAACAATCCCAATCCTTCGATAAAAATCAAACAGCCGAATCGATGAACGTGTGCACAAGCGATAACCCCAAGACGTTGCGCGTGCGCATGTAAGCATAACCTAACGCAAAGCCGACTGTCATCTGATATGTGAAGGCCGTGAGCAACGCGTCCTGCCAGTGGAGGAACGTACCGCCAAGGTCAATCGGAACATGGGAGAGGCCGAAGGTGAAAGCGGCCAGCCATACCGCCCAAAGTGGACGGCGCAAAACAGCTTCAAGCCGCGTCTGAATAAAGGCGCGGTATAAAAATTCTTCCGGCAATCCCGCGCCAAAGAAATAGCAAGCGGATGAGATTGCAAATTGTTTCAAAGGGTGATTGATCAAACCATAAATAATCAAAACAATGATCGGCAGAAGCGATGCCAGCCATGAAAATTTATCA
>JAKAMM010000154.1 GCA_021812905.1 Chloroflexota bacterium
ATGCAGACGGCAATCAATCCACAGGACCTGGTCGCAACCGCCGTGAAAGATGTGATGCCATCCGCAGCCGGGCATCACCAAACGGTCGAGACTTGCATCGCCGGGCCGCTGGCAGATATCTGGGTGGACGGGGATATGCTGCGCCGCGTCCTGATCAATCTGCTTGAGAATGCCGTCAAGTTCTCGGAGACTGGGGCCAAAGTCATCATCGGTGCGCAGAAAGACAAAGAGTCGGTTCGCTTCTGGGTACAGGACAACGGGCCGGGCATTCCTCCGTCTGAGCACAGACGCATTTTCGACAAGTTCGCGCGCCTCAAAGGCAAGGATAAACCCGGCGGCCTGGGCATCGGCCTGGCTTTCTGCCGTATCGCCGTGCAGGCGCATGGCGGGACGATCTGGGTCGAAAGCCAAGAAGGCCAGGGCGCGAAGTTCATCTTTACTCTGCCCGTGATGAGCAAATAAGGTATGAGAGTAAAATAGATCTGGTTTTCACCTTCGGGTGGATGCTTAGGAGATGCCATGCAACCCCTTGCGGACAATATCTATATTGAAGACCATTATCTGGGTGTGACGTTGGGTGTCATCCAACAACAGCGCGGACTGATCCAGATCGACGCGCCGCCTTCGCCGGAAGACAGCCGCTCGTGGCGGGCGGCGCTGATGAGCCTGAGCGGCGGGCCGGAGCGTTTACTCGTCAACCTTGACGCGCATCCAGACCGTACGCTCGGGGCGCGCGCCATGGATTGCATCGTGCTGGCGCAGGAAAAAACTGCGGCGGTTTTCCGCGCGCGGCCAACCACCTTCAAAGCGCAGGGCGCTGAAACCGGCTCAGACTGGGAAACCATTCCCGGGCTCGGCACAGTGCGTTGGGCGCCGCCGGAAATTTCTTTTGGCGATCAAATGAATATATACTGGGGCGAGTCGCCGGTGATCTTCGAACACCATCCCGGCCCGGCGGCGGGCGCCATGTGGGCCATCATCCCCGAACAGAAAGTGGTTTTCATTGGCGATCTCGTCCCCAAGAATCAGCCGCCCTTTTTAGCGCACGCCGACCTTCCGCCGTGGATCGAATCGCTCGACATCCTTTTGGGTCCGGACTATCGCGGCTTCACCTTTGTCAGCGGACGCGGCGGAACAGTGTCCACATCTGCCATAAAAACACAAGTCCAATTCATCAAACACATCCACGATAAACTTGAAAAGATGGCGGCCAAAGGCCAGCGTCCTGAATCGACCGAAAAATTGATCGAGCCGTTCTTGACTCATTTCAAATCATCGGCGGCGCGGCACAAACAATATGTTCAGCGTATGCGCTATGGTCTTCGTCACTATTATGCTCGTCACTATCATTTGGGCAATTCTGCCGAGGAATGAATGAACGAAAGATCTTTGCCGATCCTTGAGCTGACGCGCGGACGCATCGTTGAGGCCACACATACAGGCTCGATCGCCGTCGTGGACCTGAGCGGAAAATTGAGCGCATCCTACGGCGACCCTCAAACGGTCGCCTTTTTACGCTCCTCTGCCAAACCCTTTCAGGTTTTACCGTTTGTCGAGCGCGGCGGCGTGGAACATTTCGGATTCACATCGAAAGAACTTGCCTTATCCTGCGCTTCTCATGAAACCGCACAGATGCATCTCGATGCCGTCAGGGTTTTGCAGGAGAAAATTGGCATTCAGGAAAGCGACCTGCAATGCGGGCCGCATCTGCCGGGCGACCCGGTCATGCTCAGGTCGGTCATCATCAATCACATCACGCCCACGGCCAATTTCAACAACTGCTCCGGCAAACACACCGCCATGCTGGCGCACGCCAAAATGCGCGGCCTGCCTCTAAACACTTATTTGGAACGTGAGCATCCAATCCAGCAGGATATTCTAACGACCTTTGCTGAGATGTGTGAGTACGAGCGCGCAAAGATCGAACTCGGCACCGACGGTTGTTCCGCGCCGAATTTTGCACTGCCGCTTTATAACGCCGCGCTCGGCTTCGCGCGTCTATGCGATCCGCGCGACCTAGCCGATGCGCGCGCCTCTGCCTGCCGAAAAATCACTTTGGCAATGGCTGCCCATTCCGAAATGATCAGCGGCTACGGCGAATTCGATTGCGAGTTGATGAAGGTCGCGGACGGCAGGATCATCACCAAGCGCGGCGCGGAAGGCTTTCAGGCTATCGGACTTTTGCCCGGCGCGATCCATGCAACTTCCCCCGGCATCGGCATTGCCTTCAAAGTGACCGATGGTGACCCATCCCGCATGAACGACCAGCTTGAATCCGCGGCGCGCGTCCGCCCGGCGGTGACGCTTGAGATTTTGCGTCAACTTGGTGCGTTGAACGAAGGGCAACTCAAAGCGCTTTCGGCCTTTGGCCCAAACAAAATTTTGAAGAATCATCGCGGACTTGTGACGGGCGAGTCGAGGCCGGTGTTTCAGTTAAAAGCAAAAGCATAATTTCAGGAGTTATGCATTACGTTTTACGTACTACGTGATGCTTAAAACGTAAAATGCCAGCTAATTCTTCCAAACGCGCGCTCAAAGTTCACGAAAAACTCCTTTTTGGTCGTACAATTGTCTTATGCGCATGGTCGAATTTCGCCGCCTTCTGGATAATGGTAATGCCTTGCGCGTGATGTTCGAAACCGAGCGAGGCCAAGTCGTCCGCTTTGTGGCGCAGTTGGAATGTCAGTTTGTCGAAGATGGCGAGTGGATTCCTGTCGTCAGGTACGACACGGCGCATGGATATTTCCACCGCGACGTTCTCCATCCGCACAGGAAAGAAGAGAAAACCAGAATGCCTGCACAGGATTACAACGAAGCATTGACATTGGCAATGGATGATCTGGTTAAAAAGCGATTTGAGTTTCGCAGGAGGTACGAAGAATGGCTAAGACAAAAGTAAAAGGGGAAGTTGCCGAGCGCAATACGTACCTGACCGGTCAAATCATCAAATACATTCTGAACAATCCCAAAATGCTGGATGTCCTTCCAGAGAAATTCGAGTTGGTCCTTTTGCCGGAGGATGATCCCGAAGTCCGCCAGTTAAATCTGGACTTGCTGGATAAATATGGAAGCGAAGGCAAGCCGATTGTCTTTGTGCGCATCAGAGCCACTGCGAAGACGCTCATGCCAAGTATCTTTGTGCCAATTGCCGCGTAGTTGTTTTAGAACTTGCGATTAACTGCGAAGTCCTGGCTTCAGAGTTATTCGTTTACGGATCAGAAAGCGGTTGCTTCTACTTGGCAGTGACGTTGGAGATCCTGTCAGCTAGGCGCGTTGAACGCAGGGCAACTCAAGGCTCTTTCGGCCTTTGGCCCAGGCCAAGTTTTGAAGAATCATCGCGAGCCAGTAACAGGCGGATCAAGACCGGTGTTTAATTTAGTGAAGGCGTAAAAAGGAAACGTTATAGCCGGCCGGTGCTGTGATTGCCATAGTGTAATTTCCCGCCCACATTACAACATCCCCATATTGGCAATTTGCGCCTGAACACCCGGAGTCCTGCCAGACAGCCGGATTACCGTATTGCGTGACATAGTCTGTGGTATCACCGTTTCTCTTGGTCCAGTAAAGCGCCACGGGCTGTCCGCCCAGAGTGTATTTGGTTGCAGTTATATAGTTGCACCTCTGGCCGCCTTTATTATGTGCCAAAAATCCGCCGGCAAAATAGTCATGTGTATTATCAACTGTAAAATTATAGGTTTGGAATGTTCCGGTTTGACAGGATATCCCGGCAATTTGCGGCCAAGTGCCGTTTACATTCTTCATAAGATCGCCTACAAGCAGTTTCGTTACAGGAACGCCGGGGTCTTCAAGCGCCGCTGCCGCTGGGTCAATTGCTTTCCAGCCGTTTTGAGTATAAAGGGGGTGTGAATTGGTTACTTGAAGGTCCTCTCCGTTTGTATATTTGATAGTACAAAGATTGTTCGAAATCGGCTGTTGAGTAGCAGTAACCGTGCCTACTGTTTTTCCTCCCCTATCATTTATCCCCTGTACGCTATCGCCTATCTTCACATCCTCAATATTCTTCCGACCCCCAGTACTCATGTTAATCTTGGTGCCGGCAGGGAAACAGGCGCCGCTGGAAATACATTCTGTGCAACAACTTCCACCAGTATCAGTGGCAGAACAACTGACAGATGGACTGTAACCTGACCCGCAATTAATCCACGGCCTGGGATTGCAACTGTTACACGAGCTTACGTTGTAGCAGCTTTGAGCAAATATATTTGGAGGCTTAACGATAGAAAATAAAATCGGTAAAACGACTAAAACAAATGAAAATACTACTTTTTTTAAACACCCCATTACGTAAATATCTTAGCAAAAAAACACATGTATTACTATTTGATTTTTTATGAGATTTTAATCAATATGCTGGACCCATCCAATTTGTTACCGCTAAACCTGGAGACCACACGAACTTGCTAAAATCAGAAGTGCTAATATTTTGTGGATCATTATTTGCAAGATCTCTGGCTAGTTTGAGCATCGCATCCCCGTTAGTTTTCCAATAGGAGTCGTAATAGCCTCTGTCGTAGAAGCTAACAGATATTGTCGGGATCTTAGAAAAATCGTAAAAAAGTACTGGAGACAGGATCGCAGCCTCGTCACTGCCTACTAAATTTAAATATCCTAAACGTTGAGATGACAATGTTTTAATTCGATTGATCGGATAAATATATTTAATTCTTGCAGTGGACCCGTCTGGATTCTTCCACCTTTGCGCCCAAAGAAGATAATCCGTTTTATTATAAGAGGTTTTAAAATATGCTTCATTATAGCATGGCCTTGTATTTGTAAGAACATAAGAACCGTTTTTACTAGAAGGAACATTTATTATTGTTAAAAGCTTAGCTGTAAATGACCCTCGTCCGTTAGTTGCATAATCAGGAGGTGGATTCCCCCATTTTGGGCTGAATGGCTCAGCGTATTTGGAAAAATCTCCAAGTTTTCCCGCTGCTTCTTCTTTATCTAAATATGCATCAAATTC
>JAKAMM010000155.1 GCA_021812905.1 Chloroflexota bacterium
AAGGTTTATGAGGTGACACCTGCTGCATCCTCCATTGCTTTTGCGATCATCGCCGGTCTTGGCTTGACGCTTTACACCCCTGCCGGTCAATGGTCCGAGCATCACGGCCCCGCACGCATCTTACGTATATCATTAGGATTGCGCCTGTTTGCATTTGCAGGACTCTTATGGCTGGGTTTCATACCCACGGGCGGGTTGACTGGCACATTGGCCCTACTCGCCTTCGGTTTCGTAGTATGGGCCTGGTCGCTCATGAGCGTCAGCGGCACTGCACTGGCGGCGCAACTATCACCGGTTGGAGAGGGCCAGGGTATGGGCATCTTCAACGCAATGACAGCCGTTGCAGGTGTGATTGGAGCGGTGCTGGGTGGCTGGGTCGCGGGCCTCTGGGGCTATAACTCAATTGTGATCCTGGCTTTGCTGGGCGTGGCACTGGGCTTGGGACTCAGCTTTTTGATAAACAAGAAAGATTTGTGAACAAAGAACAAGGAGATTTCCTGATCATGAAAGCGATTGCGAACATTACCAATTCTTCCAAACTAAACCTGGTGGACCGCCCAGAACCGGACCTTGTAGCGGATTATGATATCAAACTGCGTATACTGCGTGTGGGCATCTGCGGAACCGACCGAGAAGAAGCAGCAGGCGGCCGCTCTAAGCCGCCTGCGGGTCAGAACGAATTGGTGATCGGCCATGAGATGTTCGGCCAGGTAGTTGAAACTGGCAAATCGGTCAGCCGGGTTAGCGCCGGAGATTTTGCCGTTTTTACTGTTCGGCGCGGATGTGGAAAATGTTTGCCTTGCATGATGAACCGCTCGGATATGTGCCAGACCGGCGAATATGCGGAGCGTGGAATTTGGGGATTGGATGGTTACCAGACCGAATACGTTGTGGATAAGGAACAATACGTGGTGCATGTGCCCGCGGGTTTGGAACCCATTGGCGTGTTGTGCGAACCGCTCTCAGTGGCCGAAAAAGCCATCGATGAAGCTGTGCGCCTGCAGGCGGCGCGCCTGCCAGACGCCTCCGCTACTTTGGATTGGCTGTACAAACGTCCCTGCCTGGTGGCTGGCTTGGGGCCGATTGGGTTATTGGCGGCGCTGGTTCTGCGACTGCGCGGCGCGGTGGTCTATGGTCTCGATGTGGTCGATGCGGATACTGCCCGCCCTCAATGGCTGCAACACATCGGTGGGCAGTACATCGATGGACGGCATGTCCCGGCCGACCAGGTGGATGATCATTTCGGGAGGATTGATTTGATTTTTGAATCAACCGGGGTTGCATCGCTGGAGTTTAATTTGCTGGATGCCTTGGCACCCAACGGGGTGTACGTGCTCACAGGCATTCCCGGCGGCGACCGCCCACTGGAAATTCAAGGCGCCGAATTGATCCGCACACTGGTGTTGAAAAATCAAGTGATGGTGGGCAGCGTCAATGCTGCACGGGACCACTATCAGATGGCGGTGGATGATCTTGCCCATGCCCATATGTTGTGGGGCGATCATGTAACACAATTGATCACCAACCACTACCCTTATTCTGATTTTGACTCGGCTCTGCACCAGCACACTGCCGATGAGATCAAAGCGGTCATTGAATGGAATTCACTTTAACTGTGTCAGGAGAGAATATATGGCTACTGAATCATTAGCTCCCGGATGGCCTGGTATTCCACCACGCTGGACATCCAGCGCCAAGACCGGTGTTGGAACGGCACTGAACCAAACCAGCCGAGTTTGGTTTACGCTCAGTCACGGCATTTTCGATGAAATCTATTATCCAAGAGAAGATCAAGCCTGCACGCGGGACATGGGCCTGATCGTCACCTCGGGAACGGATTTCTTTTCGGAAGAGAAACGCCAGACAAAGCAGGCGATTGAAGCGCTCGCCCCGGGCGTGCCCGCTTATAAACTGACCAATACCTGTCAGGATGGAAGATATCGGATCGAGAAAGAAATCCTGGCCGATCCCAAGCGGGATGTGGTGTTGCAGCGCACGCAATTTACACCTTTGCAGGGAAAGATGCAGGACTACCGCGTTTATGTGGAGTTGGCTCCACACTTGGGAAATGAAGGCGCCAATAACACCGCCTGGATTGGTGAATATAAAGGCGTGCCCATGCTTTTTGCCGAGCGGCAAGGCTTCGCTCTGGCGTTGGCTTGTTCCGCTCCCTGGCTTACCCGCTCCGTCGGGTTTGTTGGCACTTCGGATGGCTGGCAGGATTTGAACCAGCACAAACAATTGACCTGGAAGTACACTCGCGCTGAAAAAGGCAATGTAGCGCTGACCGGCGAAGTGGATTTGCAATCAGGCGGAAGTTTTTTACTTGCTCTGGGCTTTGGAGGAAATTCCTTTGAAGCCGGTCAGCGCGCTCTGTCCAGCCTGTTGGATGGGTTCGAGAGCGCCCGCTCGGTCTATATCCATGAATGGCAGAACTGGTTGCAAACCCTGCTCCCTTTGAGTTCAAAAGGCCATGATAAAGAGACACAGGAGCTTTTTATGGTCAGTGCGGCAGCCATGCGCATCCACGAGTCAAAACGGTTTCCAGGCGCCTTGATTGCAAGTCTCTCCATCCCTTGGGGTTTTTCCAAGGGCGATGATGATCTGGGCGGCTATCATCTCTCCTGGCCGCGCGACCTAGTGGAATCTGCGGGCGGTCTCCTAGCCGCCGGGGCTCATAGCGATGCCCGCCGGGTTTTATATTACCTGCAAGTCACCCAGGAAGCGGATGGTCACTGGCCCCAGAACATGTGGCTGGATGGCAGTCCCTATTGGGGCGGCGTTCAGATGGATGAAACGGCTTTCCCGATCCTGCTGGTTGATCTGGCTTACCGGGAAAAAGCGCTGAAACCGGATGATCTCAAACGTTTATGGCCGATGGTTAAGCGGGCTGCGAGCTTCCTCGTGAAAAACGGGCCCGTCACCGCGCAAGACCGTTGGGAGGAAGACCCCGGTTATTCACCTTTCACCTTGGCGGCGGAAATTGCGGCCTTGCTGGCGGCAGCCGACCTCGCTGATCAAAATGAAGAACCGCAGATCGGCGCTTATATTCGAGAAACAGCCGATACGTGGAATTCCAGCATCGAACACTGGATTTATGCAACCGAGACAGACCTGGCCCATCAGATCGGCGTAGATGGTTATTACGTACGCATCTCGTCTCCGGATGTCGCTGATGCTGCTTCACCTTCCAAGGGTTTCGTACCGATCAAGAATCGCCCGCCGGGGGATAGCGTCGAACAAGCTGCGCACATCATCAGCCCAGACGCCCTGGCGCTCGTGCGTTTTGGGCTGCGCTCGGCAGATGATCCGCGCATCGTCAACACCGTCAAAGTGATCGACGCGCTGCTGAAAACCGATTTGCCTTACGGTCCTGGCTGGCATCGCTACAATGATGATGGCTATGGTGAGCATAATGACGGTGGTCCTTTCGATGGCACGGGTGTTGGTCGCGTTTGGCCCCTGCTAGCCGGGGAGCGTGCCCATTACGAGCTGGCTGCCGGACATGTCGATGAAGCTACGCGTCTACTTCACGTTCTTGAAGCCAGCACCGGTGTGGGGAAACTACTGCCTGAGCAGGTATGGGACACGGCCGACATCCCTGAAAAGGAACTTTTCTTTGGCAAACCGTCCGGCTCAGCCATGCCTCTCGTCTGGGCGCATGCCGAATATGTCAAGCTGCTCCGCTCGCTGCGTGAAGGACGTGTTTTCGATACGCCGCCTCAAACCGTCAAGCGTTATATCATAGCAAAGACCAGATCTAATCGCGTCACCTGGCGCTTCAACTATAAGTGCCAGACAGTGCCTTCAGGTAAAGTGCTACGCATAGAGCTTTTAGCGATGGGCACAGTTCACTGGAGCGTGGATAATTGGCGGACCATCCAGGATACGGAAACCAGCGCGACCGGCCTGGGTGTTTACATCGTAGACTTGCCAGTGGATACAATGCCAGCCAATACAGCCCTGGTATTCACCTTTCATTGGTCTGCCAGCAACACATGGGAGGGAACGGATTTTTCGGTAAATATTGTCTGAGAGCAATACAACAGATAAAGGGCCTCGCCACAACGCCGCACGATTTAATTGTCTCTTGCCTGGTGTAAAGACGCTCCGGCGTACTGGCCTGTTCTGTGCTCAACGACTGTTATCGGCAAGCACTGCTGGCAGGTTGACCGGTATGTGCAAGTTGTTTATTCTTAGGACGGTTATGACTTTATCCAGATACGCATGTCGATGTGCGCCGAGCTTTCCAAAGGAGCAACAACTGTAAAAACCAAAACACAATCATAGTAGCTTTGGTTTTAGCCCCATGTTTCCGTACGCCAGCGACAAATACCCTTTCTGTCAGCGATCGCTCAAGGATATCCCAAAGTTCCTGGCGGATGACCAAAGTAACCAGTACTGGTTCATCTAGCTCATCAATCAATTATCCTCTTATCATAAAGAATCCATAGTTTTTCCAAAGCCTGTTCGAGTCTTTCACCCAATGTAACGTCTCTTGGCGTAGTCACATCGTCCGCATTGTCAAACACTACATACGGAACCTGAATGCCCTGAATGGTCAGGTACTGCGGGTCCCCTCCGCTGACTTCACCCCAATCAACTTCCTTATAGAGACGTTCCAGTCTCGAGTCCGGTAAAGAATGTTCCAGGATACTATCGGGTTTCTCTGGATTAAACCGCTGATGATTCTTTCGCAAGGATTCTTCCCATGAAACATCAATGTATAAAACCGCCATTTTTTTGAGCATTTGTGGAAACAAGTGAAAAAAAGCCGATTGATACCCGCCATGTTCCGTCCCGCGCGAAAATTCAACAATTGTTGTAAACGATTCATCATAATTCGAAATATCTCGTAGTTTCTTCTGGTATTCCAACCCGATACGCTCAATTAATAGATCCCAGAAATATTGATGAAGAAAATTTCCGGTATGATCTGTGTGTAGCCGCGGATGCCCCATTTCCTCAAG
>JAKAMM010000156.1 GCA_021812905.1 Chloroflexota bacterium
TTCCACAGATCATCCCTTTGATATTTATGCCGCAGCACCCGGCAAAGTGGTCTTCACGGGCAAGCTCAATGCGCGTGGAAACGTCACCATCATTGACGTTGGCTGGGGAGTTTATACACTTTATGCTCATCAGCTTGATAATGGAATTTATGTTACGGTTGGCCAGCAAGTTCAAGCTGGACAATTGATCGGCCATATCGGCGCGACCGGGCATGTTACGGGTCCGCATCTTCACTTTGAGATGTGGGTTAATGGGATTCAGGTTAATCCGTTGGAGTGGTTAAACGGAACCTATCCTTAATTGTCGTAATTATGTTGCACATTGTAAATCTTTGTGCTACACTCCTGCCCCAAACAATGAATTCATTGGTCAATTTCCTGAAACAGAGCGACATTTTTTATAAACTGACACCGACCCAGTTGGAGTTGGCAGCTAATCTGTGCCATGAGGTTACCTATCAAACCGGGGAGACCATTTTTAGAGAAAACAGCAGCAGTACAGGGCTGTACGTCATTGCCCAGGGAGAGATCGAAATCACGATCACGCCCGGTGTAGCGGAAGCCGGATCCGGGCCCGAAAATGAAACGGTGATTGCGAAACTGCGTCGGGGCCAGTCGTTTGGCGAGGTCGCGCTCGTGGACGAGGGACTCCGTTCTGCGTCTGCCCGTGCATCACAAAAAGATACCCGCCTGCTTATTATCCAGCGCGATAAACTTATTTTGTTGTGCGAAATGTATCCTCAATTGGGATACCGCCTGATGCACAACCTGGCCGCTGATCTGGCAATGAAAATCCGTAACACAGACCTGCGTATCCGTGAGCAGCTTTTGTACAAAGGCTAAAAGCAACAAAATATTAAGGAAAGTCTAGCCAGAAACTCTTGACCGGTGCTTAAATTGCCCTTACCATTGATCTTTAATATCAGCTATAGGAAAAAAGTCTTAGTGTTTTATGAGCCGCCAGAAATTGATCCAGACAGTGGAGTGTTTCTGCGGCTTTGTGCTATAGACGAGGATGTTTAGAATTCAACCCAAAGGAGGTGGTGCGGACATTGAAGAGCATTGTCTGCCCGGTTGTCGTACCGCAATAGGTAATTCCTAACGCGGGTATCAGATTCACCAAACATATTCGGAGGAGTAAGAAATGTCTAAACGCTTGTTTGTACTGATTTCAGTGCTCATTGCTGCCAGCATGGTTCTTGCCGCTTGCGGTGGCGGCGGTGGCAGCGCGGCGACGACGTTGAAGATCGTCTCCAGCTTGCCCATGACCGGTTCATCGCTCACGCAAACTCAAACGATCGTGAATGCTGAGATGTTGCGCCTTGCCCAGGCTAACAATTCAGCTTGCGGCGGCAAATATACGCTGGCTTACGAAGCATGGGACGATGCATCTGCTGCAACCGGCCAATGGGATGGAGCCGTCGAGACCGAAAACGCTAACAAAGCTGCCGCCGACAAATCCATTGTTGCCTATTTGGGCACCTTCAACTCCGGTGCTGCCAAACTGTCTATCCCGATTTTAAACCAGGCTGGCCCCTTGTTGATGTTTTCACCTGCCAACACCTATCCTGGTTTGACTCACGCTGCTGCAGGCATCACCGCCGCCAATGAACCTGGCGTATATTATCCGACTGGCGTTCGTAACTATGCTCGCGTAGCCGCTACGGATGATCTACAAGGGCCCATTGACGTGAACTTCATGGTTTCCCTGGGCGTAAAGTCGTTATATATCCTGAATGACCAGCAAGCGTACGGCAAGGGTGTGGCCGATTCGGTTGCCCAGGCTGCGACTGCTGCTGGCCTTACCGTGATTGCCAATGAAGGTTATGACACAAAGGCGGCAAATTATCAGGCCCTGATGACCAAGGTCTCCACCAGCAACAATGGCGCCGCCCCAGACATGATCTTCCTCGGCGCGGTGGTGGATAGCAACGCCTCGCAAGTGCTCAAGGATAAAGTCTCCGTCATGGGCGATAACACCAAGGTCAAGTTCATGGGACCTGACGGTACCTTCACACAGGCTTTCATAGATGGCGCAGGCGCGGATATTGCTGCAGGCGCATATGCCAGCACGCCTGGTGTAGCCAAAAAGGATCTGAACGATATCGGCAAGAAGTTCTATGATGACTATGCCGCAAAGTATGGTCCCACCAATGAGCCATACGCGGTCTTTGGTTATGATGTGATGAACGGGCTTCTCTACGCGATTGAGAACGTCTGCAAGAATGGCGGCAATCCGGCCGATCGCGCAACCGTTGTCAAGGCCGTCTTTGCCATCAAAGACTTCCAGGGCGCACTTGGAACATGGTCGATTGACCAAAACGGCGATATTACTCTGCCGTATTTCTTGATCGGCCAGGTGCAGAACGGCAAGTTCGTTGACTTCGGCACCTTCTCACTTAAAAAGTAGGGTTTAAGCTTTTCGCAAAAAAGGGGGTAGCATCAAGATGCTACCCCCCTCTCTCCGCCACCACACAATTACATTCCCACAAATTGGCAAACAAATTGGATAATGGAGATCGCCTTCAATGAACGAGAAAATTCGCCGGATATTACGTCCAATCGTAGTTATTGTAGTCATCTATTTTGTCTTGCTCATTGGGCCAGTAGCTTCGCTTGATATTCCAACGATTGCAGCGAATATTGCCAAGAATCCCCTACAACTGGTTCAATATCTGATTATCGGCATAGCTAATGGTGCAATTCTCGCTATCATTGCACTCGGATACACCATGGTATATGGCATCATTGAATTAATCAATTTTGCCCACGGTGATGTTTATATGATCGGTGTGTTCACATCCCTGACGGTTCTATCGCTTACAGGGACACTCGATACCAAAAACCCCACTCACATCATCCTTGGGCTTTTATTGGCTTTGGTGATAGCTATCGTTGTCGGCGGGGTGCTTAATGCAGCCATCGAACGGCTCGCATATCGGAGGCTTCGCAACGCATCGCGCTTGGCGCCTCTTATTTCTGCCATCGGTATGTCCTTTATTATTGAAAACATTGGTCTAATTTGGGCCGGACAGAGTTGGCTGGTTCCATCCTTTGGAACCACAGGCGGAGCTTCCCAAAAGAACTTTCCCGATTTACTGAGCACACTTTTTAATAGCCTTGGCCTGAATGTCGATTTGCTTGCATCCACCGGGATCCACCTGCGTTTTCGTATCACGGATCTATTAGTTATCGTCCTGGCTTCCGGTCTAATGATCGGTCTCCGCTTCTTTATTCAGCGTACCAGCCTGGGAAAGGCCATGCGAGCTACCGCTCAAAATCGGGATGCCGCTAAAATGCTTGGCATAGATATAGACTACGTTATAAGTGCAACATTTCTAATTGGCGGTGGGTTAGCCGGTGCTGCGGGCCTAATGGCCGGCCTCTACAATAACACTGCCTGGTGGTTTATGGGATTCCGCGCTGGCCTATTTGCGTTCACTTCTGCCGTTTTGGGAGGCATTGGGAATATCACGGGCGCCATGCTTGGTGGGTTCCTGATCGGTTTGCTGGCCTCCTTCAGCGACGGATATCTGAACGCTCGCTGGACCGAGGCTTGGGTCTTCGCAACCCTCGTATTAATTTTGCTATTCCGTCCCTCTGGCTTGCTCGGTGAACAAGTCGGAGAAAAAGCCTAATCCATAGTAAAGAGGCGTTCCTATGCAACATATAAGATCGGGCATTATTTTTGGAATCATTGGAGGAGTGTTCACCTTTCTCTTCGGAGGGTGGTCAGTCCTGGTAATAGGCAGCTTGATGGGAATTGGCTTGGGACTTTCCATAAGCAATCACCTTGACCGTAAAGCGCCATCCAAGCTGGTAATTGAAGCACTTCCAGCTGTGGTAATCTCCGGTATAGTTCTGGTTATCCTCAGCCTGTTTGAAAACTATGTCCTCGAAAACGCCACTGGCCATTTACCTGCGACTTCAGATATAGTTATACCGGCAAATCTGGCGGGCTTTCTGGGCGGACTGATTTTGGCATGTGTGACCATTGCTCTTCACGGCCTTTCTAAAGAGCAAGAACGTATTGGCAGACTCATCTTGCTGGGCCTGGTCGTTGTTTCCTTCCCCTTTGTCGATAGTCTCACTGAACTACGCTGGACAGCACAGATTATTTTTGCGCTAATCTTCGTAATTCTTGGCATGGGTCTAAATATTGTTGTAGGTTACGCTGGCCTGCTCGATCTGGGTTACGCTGCCTTCTTTGCCATTGGTGCCTATACGACAGGGATTCTTTCTTCACCGCAGGATAATATCTTCCTTAATTTCTGGTTGGTGGTTTGGATTGCCGCAGGCGTAGCTGCTGTAGCTGGTATTCTCCTGGGCGCTCCCACGCTACCGCTGAGAGGTGACTACCTTGCTATTGTCACATTGGGATTCGGTGAAATCATTCCGGTTATGTTCCGTAACCTGACGGACGTAACTATCCAGGAACCGCTCACCTGCTGGATCATACCCGGGCTGCAACGACTTTTCGGTTCAACATCCACAACCTCTTGTATTGTCTTGGCTAAAAGCCTAAACATAACAAATGGCGAACTGGGTATCAATCCAGTTGGCCGCCCTGCTTTACCAATTATTGGCACCTTCACATCAGATAATTCCATCCCTTGGTACTATCTAATCATCGCCATCATTCTGCTGACGATCTTTCTGGTCAACCGTTTGCGCGAAAGCCGTCTCGGTCGAGCCTGGATGGCAATCCGCGAAGATGAGTTAGCCGCCTCTCAAATGGGAATTGACCCGGTCCACACCAAATTACTGGCCTTCTCGATGGGAGCGACCTTTTCTGGTTTTGCTGGCGCATTCTACGCCGCGTACATCGCAGGCATTTTCCCCAGCGCATTTGAATTCAGCACATCGATCATCATCCTCTGCGCGGTAATTCTGGGCGGCATCGGCAATGTCTATGGTGTAATTGTCGGCGGGTTGGCTATTATGACAGCCGACCGTCTCTTCCTGCCGG
>JAKAMM010000157.1 GCA_021812905.1 Chloroflexota bacterium
CAAGAAGGCGGCTGTCGAGGCGGCCGATGATTTGTCCGCGCTCGCGCAGGAGTTCCTTGAAGAAATGCTGGTCGTTGATGCGTAAATTGCTGCGTTCAATGAACTCCGTCGAGAGGCCGGTGTAACGCGCCATCTTCTCGATGATCTGTGCGCGCTCGCGTTTGGTGAGCGTGCCGCCTTTGAGCAACGCGCTGGCATATTCGCCTAGGGCGAATTTCTCCACTTCTTTTAACAGGGTTTGCAACGGCCTGCGGACTTTGAGCTTGTGATGATACCAGGCCGCCGCGGCGTAAGCAGGCAGATACACTACGTACGGAACTTCGTTATTAACCGTAAAGTCAAGTGTGGTGAAATCCAGCACGGCGGATACGAGCATGATGCCGTTGAGATACAATCCGTGGCGCTCCTGCAAATAGCCGGAGAGTCCCGCCGCGCGCGTGGTGCCATACGATTCGCCGATCAAAAATTTGGGCGAGAGCCAGCGCGCGTAACGCGTGGTGTACAAACGGATAAAGTCGCCGACCAGTTGAATGTCCTTGCCAAAGCCGTGCCACTCTTTGGGTTTCTCGCCATCCACCGGACGAGTATAGCCGGTGCTCATCGGATCGATGAAAACCAGGTCGGTTTCATCGAGCAGGGAATATTCGTTATCGGTCAACTTGAATGGAGGCTTTGGCAAATTGCCATCGTCCTCCAAAACCACACGGCGCGGACCGAGCAACCCGAGATGCATCCACACGGACGAGGAGCCGGGGCCGCCGTTAAAGGAAAAGGTCAGCGGGCGTTTGGCTTTTTCGTCCCCATCATCCCTGGTGTAAGCCGCGAAGAAAATCTGGGCGCGCGGCTTTTCGCCCTCGGACTCTTTTTCGCGGTCGGGGGTTTCTTCCTTCATCACCATCGTCCCGGTAATGACAGTGTACTTGATCTCCTTGCCATTGATCTTGATCGAGTGTTTGGTCTCAACCAGCTTATCAACGACCTTCGGCTTCTCTTCTTTCTTTTCTTCTTCAGGTTTCTTAGTTTCGTCTTTGCCGGTCATGAAAGTCTCCAAGTTCTTAAAGAATGTTTTCCAACTGTTCAATCAATATTGGCAGGTCGTATTAAATGACGCTCCATAGAAATTGAAATCCACTTCATCGTAGCCATGGATCAACCGGTTTCGCATTCCGATAATCTCTGTCCATGGAATTTCAGGGTGCATTTCCTGGAACTCTTCCGGGACGCGATTGGCAGCCTCCCCGATTATTTCAATCAGGCGAGTCAAAGCCAGATTAAAGGTAAGATCTTCGTCAAGATCGCTTCTCTTTCGATCCTGCGAAAGTTCAACTGCTTTTTGGGCATGCTCAAGCATGTGTTGTAGAAAAATCTTTACATCACGCCTCGACATATTCAACCTTTGCCTCGCGAACAACTTCATCGCGAAAATATTTACTCAGGAAACCAACTGTGTTCAGGTCCACCTTGCGGCCAAAGATTTTACTCAATTCCTCTTGCATGGCAAAAAACGCGAACCCCGGCATTTTCCCAGGTTCGAACTCGACCAGAATATCAATATCGCTGTCTGGGCCAAAATCATCGCGCAATACCGAGCCGAAAAAAGCCAGCTTTCGGATGTGATTCTTGTGGCAGAACTCAGCCAATTCCTTGCGCGGCACTTTGATTTTGATCTTGTTCATGCTTTGATTATAGCAAACTAAGAATGATTTTCAGCCACTCTTTTATACACTTCCCGCCTTGACCAACCCGATTGTTCCGCCAATTCGGCAGAAATTTCTTTTGCGGATTTTCTGGATTTCAACTCTTTCTTAATTGCACGCAGCAATTTTTCTTCTTCCCACTTTTCATTTACTTCCTTCAACTTTCCTTCAACCACCAGCGTGAATTCTCCGCGCGCGGGCTGTGATGAAAAATGTTCCAGCGCGCCGCCGACTCCTCCGCGCCAGTATTCCTCGAACATCTTGGTCATTTCACGTCCCACACAAATGCGGCGATCCCCAAGCGTGGACAAAATATCTTCAAGCGATTCAACGATGCGATGAGGCGTCTCCAAAAAGATTAAAGTGTAAGGCTGGTTTTCAATCTGCTCCAAAGCTTTGCGGCGTTCGCCCGCTTTGTAGGGCAGATAGCCAAGATAAAGGAACGCGTCTGTGGGCAGACCGGAAACGGCCAGGGCGGCGATGGGGGCCGAGGGTCCCGGAACCGGTTTGACGTCGAAGCCTAATGCGAGCGTGGCTTTGACCAATTCATAGCCGGGGTCGTTGATCGCCGGTGTGCCTGCATCCGAAACCAAAGCCACATCGCCATCCTGCAATTTGGCAAGAATGGAATCAAGCTTGGTCAGTTTGTTATGTTCAAAATAACTTGTGGCGGGAGTGGAAATGTCGAAGTGCTTGAGCAAAATCCCCGTATGACGCGTATCTTCGGCGGCGATGAGACTGGCCTCGCGCAAAATGCGAATCGCGCGCGGCGACATGTCCTCGAGGTTGCCGATCGGCGTGGCAACAAGATAAAGAATTCCCATGCGGATATTTTATCATCCTGAATGCCAATAAAAAATCGTCTCTCCAATTTTGGAGAGACGATTTTAGGTTTACTATTTCACAATAATCGTGCCTGAGAGAATGTTGGCTTCGCCAGTTGCATGGTACGGAAATGTGCCAGCTTGAGCAAAGGTGAAAGTGAAAGAGGCACCGGGATTAATGGGACCGCTATCGAAGATGCCAGCCTTATCCGACGTAACAGAGTGCGGCGCAGTGTCGTTGTTGGTCCAGCTGACAGTTGTGCCAGCGGCTACATCCAGGGTGTGCGGCGTGAAGTTTGCGCTTGTGATGCTGACGGCGTTTGCGTTGGCTGCCGGTTTGGCAGTTTTGACTTTGGTCGGTTGAGCGGTCGGAGCCATGCCAAGCATTTTCTTTATTCCCAATGAGCAGGACGACAACATTAGAGCAGAGACGAGCATAAGTATTACAAAGGTAAATCTTTTCATTTTGCCTCCAGTAGCGAGCGAAATCTTACTCTGACAAGCTTAGAACAAGATGTGTCTTTGCTAAGCGTTGTTTAACCAGGAGTAGGTTTCAAACTAAACGTTGAAACGCGGGAAAAGATATCAATCCGACAAGTTGAACCCCGGCATATTGATTCATTATTGAGCCAGATCATCCAGTGGGGTGGATACCCCAAAAAGTCATTTCGCCATCTTGCAGGGTGCTATAATGTTTTCAATAAACCCACTCAATTGTCTGCCTAAGAAAGGAATGGAACATTGGCTAAAGTAAATTATCAATACGAAAAACGTCAGAAAGAGATACAAAAGAAAAAGAAGAAAGAACAGAAATTAAAACGCAAGGAAATCAAAAAGAATTCCCAGCAACCAGAGGAGACTCCAAAAGAGACTCCAGTTGAGACTCCCGCTCAGTATCCGAGCGAGACGACAGAGAAAAAAGAAACCCCGCCAGCGTAGAGATATTTCTGTTTGCTCATCAAGGGCATTCCAAGCAAAGAGACCAGTTCTGTAAAGAGTCTGGCCTCTTTGCTTTTTATATCCGTGATTTCGGCTTGCCTACAGTCAAGGTCAGAATGACTTAAAGATCAGCGAACAACACGTCACCGCGCCTTCGGCCTTGGCAAGTTCATCCGCATCAACCATGACCATGTGGATGCCCGCCGCTTCCAGTCGCTTTTGTGTCTTTGGGAAGGATGTCGGATAAATAATGGTTTCTCCGATCATAACCGCGTTAGCCGCGTACGGCTCGGACGGATCGATCTCGATGAATTTCATTCCGCTGAAGTGATCCTTGCCCACCCATTCAGGATTGATCAACAAAGTATCTTCTGTAACCTGCGTAACGGCAGATTTGAGATGCAGGCAACCGGTTACAGTCACACCTTTGACTTCATAACCGTAAGGCCGCAAATATTCCTGCATTTGCTTGATGGCGTTGTTGTTGCTTCGTGTAGACAGGCCAACATAAATTTTCCTGCCGACGCGCAGGATGTCGCCACCGTCCACACGGGCAGGCGCTTTGATTTGAAAAAGTTTGCGGTAGGGTGTGAGAACTTTGATAATTGAATCAATTTCCGGCTTGCGCGAGTCCGCGCCGGGGCGGGTGATGACCGCGCACTCGTCCAGCACGAGAGCCGTATCTTCGACGAAAACCGAATCGGGCAGGTGCGAGTCGGCAGGCAGGGTTTGGACTTCCAAACCAAGCGAGTACAGGGCGGTCACATATTGCTTGTGTTGTTCGCAGGCACGTTCGTAATTGATCGGCTCGCGCTCGAGATTGGTCAACTCACATTCGTTGATGGCGGGGCTGACTTCACGGGTAATGGCGGTCAACATTTTCTCTCCTCAGGCCTTCTTCCAAATTTGATAGAGACCTGATCTTTGATTTTCTCCGTCCGAACAAAACATTTCTATGATCTCAAATCTGCTGGCTTTGGCCAGCTCGGCCAGCTCGGCCTCATCAAAATGATGGACGTAGCGCAAACCGGGTGCGCCGCGCTTCCAATCGAGCAGATAATCGTTTGGATCAACGTCTTGGTCGGTTAGGCCGATTGCATCCCATGGCTGGATTCTTGCTTTCAAGCGGGGGCTGTTCAGGAATTGCCAGTTGGAGTGGATGAAGTGTCCGTTCGGCTCGAGCGAATTGTGAATTTCCCTGATAATGTTCAGGCGCAGTTCAAAGCCCGGAATGTGGTGAAACACTGCGAAAGCAAAGATCAAATTAAAAGTGGATGGCGGAAGTTTGGAACGCCAGTTTCCGGCTGTAATATCCGTCGCCAGGAATTTAACGGGAAATGTAAAAGGCTCGCGTCCGGCTTCATTGAGCAGCGGCAGGCTAAAGTCGAGGCCCAGATACGAGCCGGAGTGATTGCGTCGCGATAGCGTGCGCGCCAGCTCGCCGTTGCCGCATCCAAGATCCAGGATCGATTCGTTGCCGCGTAAAGAGTCAAGCACGCGTAC
>JAKAMM010000158.1 GCA_021812905.1 Chloroflexota bacterium
CGCCAAATGAATGCCCAATCAAAACAACTTTGCCGCTGACTTTTAAAACATCCAAAGCTGTGTCGAGATCAGCCTGGATCTGGGTCATCTCGTAGCCACGCCTGGGCTTGTCAGAAAGGCCGTGCCCGCGCAAGTCAAGAGCAATGACACGGTTTTCGAGCGCAAATTTTTGGAGCTGGTAATGCCACTGTTCGGCCTGCCCCCCAAATCCATGCAGGAAAATAAAAGTCCGTTGGGGATGATCCGGCGAAACATCAATCGCCGAAAGCCGCACCAGCGGGTTTGAAGAAACACGAATTTCACGACGGTATAGATCGAGGTCTATGTCCATATGGGAAGTGTACAGGAGTTGCCGCCGCTTGTCAATTTTTGCTATACTCAGAGGATGAAAATAAAAATCTTCACCACCGGCGGCTCGATCGACAAATTCTATTCCATGCCCGCAAGCGATTTCATTGTCGGCGAACCACAGGCCGCGATGATGTTGCACGATGCAAATGTGACTTTGGAATTCGACGTGGAATCCCTGCTCAAAAAGGACAGCCTGCAAATTACAGATGAGGACCGCGCCATGATCCTGGAGCGCGTCACGCGGGACCCGAACCGGCTCATCGTTTTGACGCACGGCACCGATAGCATGATCGCCACCGCCAAACTGCTCACGCAGGTACACGGCAAAACTATCGTCCTGACCGGAGCCATGCAGCCTGCGACCTTCAAAATCACGGACGCTTATTTCAATCTGGGCGGCGCGATCATCGCCGTTCAGACTCTGCCCGAAGGAGTTTATCTCGTGATGAACGGCCAGGTCTTCGACCCGAATAACGCCCGCAAGATCGTGCAAGAAAATCGCTTTGCAAGCATGGGTTGATTTCGAGATTCATAAACCCAGATTCTTGGCCTCATTCCAGAGCGTATCCATCTCTTCCAATTTCATATTCGATAGATTCCTTCCCTGCTTTTTCGCGCCTATTTCCACAAAGCCAAAGCGTTTCTTGAATTTGATATTCGTGCCGCGCAAAGCTGACTCGGCGTCAATTTTTTTCCAGCGCGCCAGGTTGACCAGCACGAAAAACAGGTCGCCAATTTCATCCGCTAATTCAAAATCCGTTTCGGCACGTTTGATCTCTTCGATTTCCTCGCGGACCTTATCCAGCACGCCATCCACCTCCGGCCAATCAAAGCCGACGCGCGCGGCGCGATCCTGGTATTCCTGCGCCTGGCTCAAAGCTGGCAAAGAAAGGGGAACGCCATCCAGTAGCCCCTTTTCATTTTCGCCTTTCCCCTTTCTTTCTTTTTCCTTCAACTTTTCCCAATTCTGCAGAACGTCATCCACGCCGTCTACTTTGACATCGCCGAACACATGCGGATGTCTGCGGATGATCTTGTCATAAATTCCTTCGACCACATCGTTGGCCGTGAACTCGCCCTCTTCACTGGCAATCTGTGAATTCAACATGATCTGCAAAAGCAGATCACCAAATTCCTCGCGCATCGAATCGAAATCGCCGGAGTCAATGGCGGCAATGGCTTCATAGGATTCTTCCAACAAATGTTTGCGAAGAGTCTCGTGAGTCTGCTCCTTGTCCCACGGACAGCCGTCCGGCGCACGCAGGTGTGCCACAATTTCCTGGAACGACTCGAACGAAGTCCCCTCACCCAGCGACGGAACGTACAACGATGTCAACAAACCGATATGTTCGCTTCGGTCGATTTCATAAAGCGCAATATCTTCAACGATCTGATTCTTCGTCCCAGCCGCGTGGACCAATCGCACCGGATGCTGATCAGGATAAATGGCGTTGAGCGTTGATTTAACTTCAGACGCGACCAGCCGCGAATAGATCTGCGCGATCAGCACGGGCACATCCGGCGCAAAGGCTGGAACGTGTGCCTGGCCGAGAGTCAACGCGTCGAAGAGAGTCAGGCGCGGATACGGGTCGAGGCCGAGAGCAGAGAAAGTCGGCTCGAGGAAGGAAACGGCCTCCACAACGCGGACATCCAGCCCCTCATCCCGCGCGAGGCGGGCAATTTCCGGGCAGGTGGATTCGGCCACGAAAGGGTGTCCGGGCACGGCGTAGATCACACCCTTGGCACGCCGTCCCAATTCCAAAATTTTTTTCGTGATGGAGGCATAGACTTCGTCGAACGATTCACCGTCTTCGTAGAGATCGTCAAACGAGTGAATTTTGATCGAAGACGGCAACCCGTTCAGGGTCGGGTGTTGACGCGTGCGCAGGTAGATTTCATCGGCCGAAGAAAGCACGTCCCAGGCTTCGCGCGTTAATTGGTTTGGGTCGCCGGGGCCGAGGCCCAGAAGAGTAATAGCGGGCATATGAACCTCGTTAAATACAAAACGTAAAACGCAAAGCGCGATGCGCCGGGTGCGTTTTACGTTTTGCGCTTTGCGTTTCGGGAAAACTAACGCTTGGTGTAAGTCGGCGCCTTACGGGCTTTCTTGAGGCCTGGTTTCTTGCGCTCTTTCGCGCGCGCATCACGCGTCATCAGGCCAACCTTGCGCAAAGATGAAGTCCAGTCGGCGTTGATCTTGACCAGCGCGCGCGCCACGCCAAGCTTAACCGCGTCGGTCTGGCCGGTTACGCCGCCGCCGCTGACCACAACGGTCACATCATACTTGGCGGCATCCTGGCCAGTGGCCTTGAACGCCAGCAGAATATCGTTCAAATCGCCCATGCGGGTGAAGAAAGCCGCCGCTTCCTTCTCGTTGACCATGAACTTTCCGCTTCCGCTCATCAGGCGGACGCGGGCGGTGCTTTTCTTGCGTCGGCCAATACCTTCGTAATATTGAACAGCCATGAGTTCTCTTTCCTTTCTACTTCATCTGCTCGGGGTTTTGAATACCGTGCGGATGATTTGGCCCGGCATAAACCTTCAAACGCTTGAGCAAAGCGCGGCCCATCTTGTTATGCGGCAACATGCCCCACACAGCGGCCTGCAACACGCGCTCAGGATGACGCTGCAACTGGTCGCCCAGGGTGACGGTCTTCAAACCGCCGGGGTAGCCCGAATGATGGTTGTAGGTCTTGGTGTCCATCTTCGAACTGGTTTTGGTGCCGGTCGCAGTCACGCGCTCGGCATTGACAACCACCACATAATCACCCATTTCCACGCCGGGTGTAAAAGTTGGCTTATGCTTGCCCAGCAAAATGTGGGCAATGCGCGTCGCCAAGCGGCCCAGAATCTGGCCGTCAGCATCCACCACGAACCATTTGCGATCAATTTCGCTGGATTTCGGATAGTAACTTTTGTACACTTAGGTTCTCCGTCTTATTTACTCGGACGACTCAATAGGTGACTTCGATGAGAGTCAATCCATGTGCGGGTGCTAACCCCGCAGGGATCTCATTTTTGGTAAGGCTTGCTCCTACCACTTTGAACTGCGGTTTTTCCAGAGCTTTGACCACAGTCTCTTTAGAACATCTTCCTTGCGCGACAGCCACCTGGACGTAGACCAGTCTACGCACCATGCGATATAAAAACGCATCAGCCCGGACTTGGAACTGCCACTCGTCTTCGACTTTTTTCCACTCTGAGGACATCACCGTCCGCGTCGTCGAGCTTTCTTCGCGTGGAGGCGAGCCGAAGGCCGCAAAATCATGTTGGCCTAAAAAAACTTTGGCGATTTCATCGAGCGCATCGCCATTGACTGCAGGCCAGACCCGCCAGGCAAGTTTCGCCCGCAATGGGTCACGAACGTTTCTGCAAAACAATCGGTAACGATAGCGGCGTGAGGTCGCATCGAAACGCGGATGAAAATTTGTGTCCACGATTTCGACTTTGCTGGCGGCTATGTCAGCGGGCAAACCGGCGTTCAGGGCGTCTCGCAACTTATCGAGGCTGTGCACCCATTCGAGGTCGAACGAGGCCACCTGTCCCGAGGCGTGGACGCCTGTATCGGTGCGCCCGGCCAATGTCACAGGGCGACCGGACCAACCGAGTCCGCGCAAGGCTGTTTCGAGTTCGCCCTGCACCGTCCGATGTTTCGCCTGCCGCTGGCTTCCGGCAAAGGCTGTGCCGTCGTAAGCAAGGATGAGTTTGTAACGTGCCATGTTAGCGCTTAGCTTTCAGCAATCAGCCTTTAGCTAAGAACTAATTGCCAAAACTTCTTACTCTTCCACCAATTCAAGGATCACCATCTCAGCCGAGTCGCCAGAGCGTGGGCCAAGTCTCGTCACACGTGTGTAACCACCGGGGCGAGTTGCAAAGCGCGGAGCGATCTCATCAAACAGGCGCTTGATAAGCTGGTTATCGCCAAGCTTGGAAATCACCAGACGGCGCGCCGCTACTTTTTCCGAGTCGCTGCCGTTGGCGCTGTTGCGCGCAATGGTGATGATGTGTTCAGCTTCACCGCGAATGGCGGCCGCTTTGGCCTTGGTGGTCTGGATCCGTTCGTGGGTGAAGAATTGCTTGATCAAGTTGCGTCGTAAAGCAATACGCGCGCCCTTGCTTCGGCCAAGTTTATATCCTGCTACATTATGTCGCATCTCTCAATTACTCCGGGGTTTTCGTTTCGTCTTTCAAGAAGCCCTTTTCCTGCATCTTCTGGCGCAATTCATCGAGACTCTTCTCGCCAAAATTGCGGATGGACATCACTGCAGTCTCGCCTTTTTCGAGCAGGTCGAGCACATCGCCGACATTCGTAATGCCCGTGCGCTTGAGCGAGTTGAAGACGCGCACAGAAAGGTCAAGAGCCTCGACCGGCGTCTCGGCCATTTCGCTGGAGAGTCGGCTTCCGCCCGCTTCGCGCTCAGCCACGACCGTCAAAATTTCTTCATTGACTCCGGCAATGAAACGCAGGTGGTCAATGATCAGTTTGGCAGAGGTGCTTAAAGCGCGTTCAGGAGAGATCGTGCCGTCGGTCCAAATCTCAAGTGTCAGTTTGTCGTAGCCAGTGCTTTGTCCAACGCGAGCCGATGTCACTTCCCAATTAACGCG
>JAKAMM010000159.1 GCA_021812905.1 Chloroflexota bacterium
ACCTTCCGGGTTATCGCGAATTTACGCTGGCATGGGTACAATATCAATTTGTGGCGACTGACAAAAAACTAAACGTGATTGGCCGCACCCAGGTTGTGCTGAATAGTATTGCTTATTCCCCGTGTCCATAATATGGATTTTGCGCCGGAGCTTCTTCAATTTTTGCGGAAGGCTAATTACACCGCTGTGTTGACCGGCGCCGGAGTCTCACAAGAGAGCGGGCTCCGCACCTTTCGCGACGCGCAGACCGGTTTGTGGGCACGGCATAGGCCTGAAGATCTGGCTTCGCCCGAAGCTTTCGCCCGCGACCCGAAGCTCGTCTGGGATTGGTATGCCTGGCGTCGTGAAGCCATCAAGGAGGTGCGCCCCAATCCCGGACATTATGCTTTGGTTGAGATGGCGCGGCGCATTTCTCAATTTACCCTCATAACTCAAAATGTTGACGGCTTGCATGTTATGGCGGGCAGTCCGCAAGTGATCGAATTGCATGGGAATATTCAGCAGGTGCGATGTTCGGAGTGTGGACAATTTGTCGAAGAGTGGAATGATGATGGGATGGATGTTCCGCGTTGTGCGGCTTGTGGCGGATTGCTCCGTCCACATGTGGTTTGGTTCGGTGAAGCCTTGCCGCGTGTCGAATTGGAATTGGCTGTCGAAGCCGCGCGGACCTGTGACATATTCTTCTCGATTGGCACATCCGGAGTCGTCCAGCCGGCCGCGACGCTGGCGTATGCCGCGCACAATCGCGGCGCAGTTGTGGTCGAGATCAACGCCGAGCCAACGCCGCTCACGCCGAAAGCCGATTATTTCCTTCAAGGCAAGTCTGGTGAGATTCTGCCGGAACTTGTGAAAGCAGTCTGGGGATAAAGATGGCGGGCTAAGCTATATATCTTCACGTCTTTGCGAGGGTGTTTTTTTTCCGAAGCAATCTCCCAATTTGCGGTGGGGATTGCTTCGCTGCGAAGAACAGCAGCTCGCAATGACGTGATATTTTTTATGGATTACTTCAATACGATTCCCGAACGCGGCGGGATGGTCACGCGCAGGATACCATCTTCTTTTTGGATCTCGGCCTGCCCGAAGAGAATCCGCTTCCTGCCCCGGCCCAGATCGGCCGCGGCGACTTCAAACCAGCGCGCCTCTTCGGCTGCATTCAGCGCAATGATGAGCGTTTCGCCCTCTGATGAGCGCTTGAAAGCGTAAACGCCCTCGGCGGAGTGTAGTCGTTGATATTTTCCCCAGCGCAGCACATCATGAGTCTTGCGAAGAACGATCAACTCTTTGACGAAATCACGCAGCTCATGATTCCATTTTGACTCATCCCACGGGAAAGACTTGCGACATTCCGGGTCGTGACGTCCGTCGAGGCCGATCTCGTCGCCGTAGAAAATGCATGGTGCGCCGGGATAGGTGAAGAGAAACGTCAGGGCCAGTTTAAGGCTGTTGAGGTCGCCGCCGGCACAGGTCAGGAAGCGAGGCGTGTCGTGGCTGTCGAGCAGGTTCAACTGAACGCGCGTCACGTCTGGGTGATACATCTCCAGAATCGAGTCGATCCGATCCGCGAACTGGTGAACGTCGATCGGGTGGACGTTATCTTTGAATCCGCCCGCTTCGTGCGCGGCGTGGATGTCGAGATGCTCGCCTGTGAAGAAACTCAGGCAGGCGCTGGTAACGAGATAATTCATGACGGCGTCGAACTGATCGCCTTGAAGCCAGCGATAGCCGTCCTGCCAGATTTCGCCGACAATATAGGCATCCGGATTGATGGCACGCACGCGGCGTCGAAATTCCTGCCAGAAAGAATCATCGTCAATTTCGCCGGGTACATCCAACCGCCAGCCATCGATACCGAACTTAATCCAATGTTCGGCGATGCCGAAAATAAATTCGCGCACGGCAGGCAAATTGGTGTTGAACTTGGGCAGGGCGGGCAGGTTCCACCAGGCTTTGTAGCCGATGGCGCTGAGACTATCCTCGCCATGCTTCAATGCCTTGATCTCTTCCGCACCCGGATACGCGCCCCAGTGGCGTTTGCCATTTAAACGATCAGGGTCAAAATGGAACCAATCCTTGTAGGGTGAAGCCGCGCCGGTTTCGAGTACGTGATGGAATTGCCAAATGCCGCGGCTGGCGTGGTTGAAGACGCCATCCAGCACCACGCGCATATTTTTTTTGTGGGCCTTATTTAGCAGTTCCTCCAGAGCTTCGTTGCCGCCCAGAATGGGATCAACGTTATAGTAATCATAGGTGTGATAGCGATGATTTGACGCCGATGCAAATACCGGCGTAAAGTAGATTGCGTTAATCCCAAGGTCTTTGAGATAGTCAAGATGTTCGGTGACGCCGCGCAGGTTACCGCCTTTGAATCCGTAATGGGTCGGGGCAGAGTCCCATGGCTCGAAAGGCAGTCCGTTCGTTTGGACATGCTCCGATTTGGCGAAACGATCAGGAAAGATTTGATAAAAAATTGCATCGGTTACCCATTTAGGGGTGTACATAAAAGAAACCTCGTCATAAATGTTTGCCCACTGCTACCTTGAGGGCGAGTGAATTCTACTTTACTTTGTGGGGGTGACTTGCAGAATATACATTCCGTAAGGCGGGATTTCCGCCAATGGTTGGTACGCGCCGAATGTTCCACCGGCGTTCATTTGAAGGGATCCGAAATTACCTGAACCGTAAAGTGGCGCAAGTGAATATGTTCCTTCTGCAAGCGCCGAGCTTTTTAGCGTCAGACTGTAATCTTTGACCCGCTCGTTTTTTAAATTAGCCAATATCAGAAATGATTTGGTCCCGTCTGTGCGCAGGCTGGCGTAGACACCGGTGTTGCCGGTATCCAGCAGGATAATTTTTCCGGTGCGAAGCGCGGGTTTTTGTTTGCGGAGGGAGATCAGGTCGCGATAAAAAGATAGTAGCGAATTCGGATCATTGGTTTGAGCGGCGACGTTGACTGTTGAAAAATCATCGGCTGGCGCACGCCAGGGATTGCCCGTTGTGAATCCGGCGTTTGCAGTGTTGTCCCATTGCATCGGACGGCGAATATCTTCGTCGGGTTTCTCACCCTGCATTCCGATCTCTTCGCCGTAATAAATAAATGGCGTGCCCGGTGAAGTCAGCATTAAGAATGCTGCAAGCTTTGCCTTGTTGGTATCGCCGCCCAAAACGCTCATCACGCGATCCTGATCATGATTGGTTAGAAACGTGCCGTAATTTCCGTCGGGCAGAGTTTGGGTTGCAAAGGTCAGGGCGCTGTTGATGCCAATATTGGAGACACCTTTAACGCTATTTAAAATGCCGGTGGCAATTTCGAAATTGAAGACTTCATCAAGCTGATCACCGGTGTAAGTTTTTGCGAGCGAAGCGTCTGCGCCATAGACTTCCCCGATGGCGTACGCATTCGGGTTGTCGGCTTTGTAAGATGTGTAAAACCCTTTCAACCAGGTATGTGTGGCAGGCGTATTTTCGGTTTTGCTTCCGTCTTCAATGAGACGGTTGATAGCGTCCATGCGGAAACCATCCACGCCCACATTGTTCAGCCAGAAACGCGTAACGTCTTGCATTTGAGCAGTCACTTGCGGGTTGTTGTAATTTAGGTCCGGCATACAATCGCAGAAAATCCCGAAATAATATTTTGACATATCTCCCATAACAGAATGCCAGTGGTTGCCCTGGTTTTTGTCAGACCAGATATACCAGTCATAATATTTTGAAGCAGGCCCGTGCAGGGCGTCCACGAAAAACGGATGCTGGCTGGATGTGTGGTTGAGCACCAGATCAATGATGATCTTGATGCCGCGTTTGTGGGCCTCGTCCAGTAAATGTTTGAAGTCAGCCATCGTGCCATAATCGGGATTGACTGCATAATAATTGAGCACATCGTATCCGTGATAGGAAGGCGATGGGTGAATGGGCATGAGCCAGATGGCCGTTACGCCGAGGCTCTGGATGTAGTCCAACTTTTGGATCAGGCCGTTGAAGCCGCCGATGCCGTCCCCGTTGCTGTCGTTGAAACTGCGGACAAAGACTTCATAGAAAACGGCGTCACGCCACCACGCTTCGGGCTTGGATGAGGCAGCGGGTGAGGCCTCAACCGGCTGGGTCGGCGTCTGAGGCGCAGGTGTGGGCCGGCAGGCCGTGATTATTGAAGTTAATAGTAAGAGGGCAAGAATCCGTTTCATATCCGCCTAAAAAAATTGGGGCGGTCAGATGACCGCCCCTTTGGGCTTAACCTTTGACACCGCCTATTGCCAGGCCGCCAACGAAGTATCGTTGAACGAACAGGTAAACAATCGTAACCGGCAGGGCGATCATAATGGACATGGCCGCGAAATGCGACCACGGTGTGGTATTTGAATATTGGCCGATCATGTTGTAGAGGGCCATCATCAAGGTGAAATCCTTGGGGTTGGTTAGGAACAGCCAGGATGTCGCGAACTCCGTCCACGTGCTCATGAAACCCAGAAAGAAAGTTACGGCTAACACGGGTGTGGACAGCGGCAATGTCACAAGAAAGAAGGCCGAGTTTGGGGTGCAGCCATCGATCAATGCGGCTTCTTCAAGTTCCCTAGGGATTGTGTCGAGGTAGCCTTTCATATTCCAGATGGCAAAAGGCAGGGAACCAGAAAGGACAGCAAGTCCGACGCCAAGCAGGGAATTTCGCAGGTTGAAAACAGTTCCGCTGATATCAATCTGGACCTTGTTGAGTAGAACAAAGAGCGCTGGGAGGGTGGCAATGGCAGGAAGCATCAGAACTGTCAACACTGCGACCATTAATGCCTGACGTCCTGCGAAGCGCAGGCGCGAAAACGCATAAGACGCGAATATGCCCACAATGATCGAAGCAATGCCTGTGAGGCTGGCTAAGCGAAAACTATTAAACATCAACTGGCTCAGGCTGACAGGGTTGGCTGTTGGCTGTTTGATCACGTCCTGATATGCTTTGAGCGATAAAC
>JAKAMM010000160.1 GCA_021812905.1 Chloroflexota bacterium
TCGTGGTTTTGCTCGTTTGCGTCGTCGACCAGATTTACTTATCGGTTTCTTTCACACCGCTGGTCTCTCTGTTAGGCAACTTCGGTTAACCTGAATAGTGTACGGGCTGGCGGGCCGCGATCATTGAGTTAACAGAAAGAAGGCAAAGAATCGTTTCATGTCCGCCTAAAAAATTGGGGCGGTCAACTCTGACCGCCCCTTTGGGCTTAACCTTTCACTCCGCCTATCGCAAGACCACCGACGAAGTATCGCTGAACAAACAGATAAACGACTGTTACTGGCAGAGCGATCAATATCGACATGGCGGCGAAGTGCGACCAGGGCGTAGTGTTCGAATATTGGCCGACCATGTTATAGAGCGCCATCATCAAAGTAAAATCTTTGGCGTTGGTCAGGAACAACCAGGATGTAGCGAATTCTGTCCAGGTGCTCATGAAGCCCAGAAAGAAAGTTACAGCCAACACGGGTGTGGACAGTGGCAATGTCACAAGAAAGAAGGCTGAGTTTGGCGTGCAACCATCGATCAGTGCGGCTTCTTCCAGTTCCTTGGGAATTGTGTCGAGGTAGCCCTTCATATTCCAAATGGCGAAAGGCAGGGAGCCAGAAAGGACGGCCAGCCCAACGCCAAGCAGGGAATTCCGCAGATTGAAAACGGTTCCGCCGATGGTAACTTGAACCTTGTTGAGCAGAACAAAGAGAGCCGGCAGGGTGGCGATGGCAGGAAGCATTAGAACCGTCAATACCGCGACCATTAATGCCTCGCGCCCTACGAAGCGCAATCTCGAAAACGCATAGGAAGCGAATATGCCTACAATAATCGAAGCGATGCCTGTGATGGTAGCCAGGCGAAAACTATTAAACATCAACTGGCCCAGACTGACAGGGTTGGCTGTCGGCTGTTTGACGACATCCTCATATGCTTTGAGCGATAAACCGCCTTGGAAGGGGTTGAGACGCAACTCAGTGGGGCGGGAGATATCGCGTGGGTCAAAAGACATACTGACTACCCAAAGGATGGGATACAAGACCGTCGTGGCAACCAGCAACAAAAATAGCTGACTAAGCAGTTGAGCTCCCATTGAAATCCCGCGTTCGCCGGTACTGCTTCGACCGGTGAAATACCAGCGGATGCGTGTGAAGAAGGTGGGTTTATTTTGGTTAGGCATCGTAATTCTCTGTTGCGCGTGTGATCGCATTGGTGATTAGTGTCAATGCAAGCAGGATGAAGAAGATATAAATAGAGAACGCGGCGGCAACGCCATATAACCGCTGCTCGTTAATCAACCGATATGCTGTTGTGACCAGAATTTCCGTTTGTCTTAGTGGGCCGCCGCCAGACAGGAAGTAGATCAGGCTGAATAAGTTGAAGGTCATGACAATGCCATAAACTGCCGCTGGAACCATTGCCGGGCGGATAAGCGGCAGAGTGATTTTCCAAAACTGCTGGCTTTCGCTGGCGCCGTCCATGCGGGCCGCTTCATACAAATCTTTGGGGATGCTTTGTAATGCGCCGCTGGCAACGATGGTCATAAAGGGCCAGCCAAGCCAGACGTTTGTAATCAGCAATGCGTAGTAGGACAATGTCAATGGTATCCAGCTAACCGGATAGTCTATCTGGTTGATCCAGTCAATGTGAAAAACGTTAGGCCCTAAACCAAAGAAGAATTTTCCCAGTATTGCCAGACCCTGGTTAATGGCTCCATAATCTGCATCGAACATATTACGAAAAATATTGGCAACGATGATTTGCGGCACGACAATTGGCAGAATGTACAGCGCTCGGTAGAAGCCTTTAAACCATAATCCTTGTCTGTTGAGGATTACTGCAATTAATATTCCAAGCGCAACGTGGATAATGACATTTGAGAATGTCCAGAAAAGGTTGAAACCAAGCATCCGAAAGAAATCGTAATAGGATAGTCCCAGCCCATTGGTTATGATGTTGATGTAGTTGGTAAGGCCAACAAAATTAGGAGGGGGAGCGTCAAAGCGTAAATTCTTCCGCCCGTAATCAGTAAAGGACATCCAAACCTGATAGAGCATTGGATAGTATGTAATCACTCCCATCACGATAAAGGCGGGAAGCAGATAGAAATATGGGTTTAGACTTTTCCAAAACTGTCGGCCAGACTTTTTGGATACCTGAGAAATGCCTTTTGCCGGGGTGGTCATGCTCGCCTCGATTCGTAAAGATTGCTCTAAGGTTTTGTTTTTGGAGAACTCGATGATTTTGAAAAGAGAGAGCGCTACTTTCATAGCGCTCCCTGACAGTAATAGGGGAATTTACTTGCCGTTAGCCTTGTCCATGGCAGCGCAAGCGGTTGCAACGGCATCTTTCGGAGCAGCCTTGCCGGCCAAAACGGCAGTCATGGCGTCACCGAATGGACCCCAGTAGTTGCCGAATTCCTTGGTCTGCAGACGCGGGGATCCAGCAGCCGCGATATCAGCAAACGTCTTTACAAGCGGATCGGTGGCTGTAACATCAGTACGAGCAGCCGGGTCACCAGCATTGTTCTCGTACGCCGTCAGGCCGTCCTTGCCGAAGATGTAGAATGCCAGGTCAACAGCAGCTTGCTGGTTCTTGCTGTTGGGGTTAATGTACCAGCCGTCGATACCCATCATAGGAGCAGACGGGCCTTTGGGTCCAGCAGGCAATGGAGCGACACCCAACTTGGAGCCGAGAGCCTTTTCGAAGTCGCCCAAAACCCATGGGCCTGTGACAACCATGTCGAGCTGGCCCTGGGTGAAAGCAGTTTCGAGTTTGCCTTCATCGGAGTCGAATGTCGCGCCAGCGGCCTTAAGATCCGTGAAATACTGGAGAGCATCTGCGAAGCCGCCCTGAGTGGCAGCGCACTTACCGGTGCTATCCATCAAAGTGCCGCCAAAACCGCCCCAGAAGCCCCAGACGAAGTAACCGCCAATGTTGATCCCGACCTTCTTGCCAGATTTGACAAGGGCCATCAGATCGTCAGTTGTGGCTGGCGGAGTGGTAATAGTGGAGTTGTTGTAGTATAGACCTACAGCCTTAGCAATGCCCGGTACGGCATAGATTTTGCCATCAACGGTCACGCCGTTGATACCGGCCTGGGTATATCCATCCAGTTTACCTTTAACCAAATCGTCGATCGGCGCGATTACGCCGGAACGGACTTCGCTGCCCAAGTTGTCGTTCGGGGCAGTGAACATGTCTGGGCCGCCACCAGCGGCAGTGTCGGTCTCATATTTGTTGAAGAGCTGATCGAAGGGAACCTCGAGAACGGTAATCTTCACGCTCGGGTGATCCTTCTGATATTGGGCAACCAATGTGTTGATTGTAGACTCTTCCGAGCCGCCTGCATGATAGCCGTGCCAGATGGTTAAGGTAGCAGGTGTAGCACTGGGGCCGCAAGCCGAGAGAGCGAACGCGGCGACCAGCAGAATACTGAAAAGCGCGAGCAGTTTCTTCTTCATTCTCCTTCACTCCTGTTTTATGTTTGTTTTACGTGTCATTCTTACACAGCAATTACTCGACTGGTTGAAACATCGGTGGTTCGGCACCACCTCCTTTGTATTATCGAATGGCTTGTTCGGTTTCTGCGTCAAAGATATGGAACTTATCCATATCGAATGCGAACTGTGATTTATTGCCGATCTGGGCTTTTGAGCGGGGGTCGACGCGGGCCACAAATGTATTTTTCCCAGTAACCAGATACAGGAATATCTCATTTCCCATCAATTCTGTTACATCCACTTTTGCCTCAATCTTTTCACTATCGATATTTGAAGGCACGAAGTTTGCGTCATGAACGTTTTCAGGGCGGATTCCAAAGATGACATTTTTTCCAACCTGACCTTCGTAAGGCTTGGCGCGTCCGGGCGGGATCGGAAGGACAAAATCAACTGCATCGATGAGTAATTTGCCGCTATCCTTGCGGAGCGTTGCCGGGAAGAAGTTCATGGCAGGCGAACCGATAAAGCCGGCCACGAATAAGTTGGCGGGCATGTCGTATAGGTTCTGCGGTGAATCTATTTGCTGAAGGAGGCCCTTGTTGATAACCGCGATACGCGAGGCCATGGTCATGGCTTCGACCTGGTCGTGCGTTACGTAAATAAAAGTGGTTTGAAGGCGCTGATGCAGCTTGTTGATCTCGGCGCGCATGTTGACGCGCAGTTTTGCGTCGAGGTTGGATAGAGGCTCATCGAAGAGGAACACCTTTGGCTCACGCACGATCGCGCGTCCCACTGCAACGCGCTGACGCTGTCCGCCTGAAAGCTGGCGCGGTTTGCGGTTGAGCAGATCCTGAATACCAAGAACTTCAGCGGCTACGCTCACGCGTCTTTTAATCTCTTCTTTGTTGATCTTGCGAAGCTTTAAGCCAAAGGCCATGTTGTCGTAGACTGATAGGTGTGGGTATAGCGCATAGGACTGGAAAACCATCGCAATGTCGCGGTCTTTGGGCGCCACATCGTTTACGAGGCGGTCGCCGATCAGAATTCTTCCATCGGTGATCTCTTCCAACCCAGCCAGGCATCTCAGGGCGGTGGTTTTGCCGCATCCTGAAGGTCCAACCAGGACAAGAAATTCCTTATCTTCTACCTGAATGTCCAGGTTGTTAACCGCGACCATTTCGCCAAATTTCTTGGAGACATGATCAAATGTTACGCTAGCCATAATTGTGTTCCTCCATATCCTGAGAGTATAGTGACTTGATTATACTCTGCACTTACGGAAAGGTCGAGTTTTGAAAAATGCTTGTTGGAAATTGCGTGAAGCGCCGCCGGATGTAGGCCGAAATGCCAAGCCGATTTCTGCTCATATCGACAAAGAAGCCAGCCCCCGCGTCTTATTTGACCGGGGACTGTTTACCGTTAAATTGCCTCGTCACCCCCAAACCTTATCCCGATATCGAAACACCGATCAGTTTTCCTACCCCATAAGTTAAACCTGCCGCGAC
>JAKAMM010000161.1 GCA_021812905.1 Chloroflexota bacterium
TTCCCACATAAGCTGTTGCTTTGTTGAATATGTTGCTCTGCAGCATGACAACGGAGAATATTAAGATGACTACCCCGCCAAGGACGTAACTCAGGTCGAATGCAGTACCGTTGTAGATGGCAAGTAAAGCCTGCCCTGCCGCAAGAAGCACGGCCCTTTCAGTGTCCGTAGTCGCAGCAGTATATTGGTTGCCGAGCGAAAGCATACCAAATGTCGCTTCTCGTGATGCAAAGAAGAGAGTTGTTCCTACTAGACCGATGACCAGCGCAATTGCCATGTACGATTTATTGAATTGTCTAAGGGCAGCATAGAGGGCCAGGTAGATCAAGATCAAAAGAATATTTATAACGATTAATAGAAGATCGAGATCCAGAAGCCCAAGAAGCTTGTTTTTCTGGAAAAGCGTGAAAAAGTCAATGACTGTACTGGGTGGTGGATAAGCGACAAAGATGAAACTCTGGACTAGAGTCAATACAAACATGAGCAAGGCTGCCACTCCACCGACTCTGTATAGACCCCTCCAACCGGCGTCAGAGGTTTCAGCATTAGTAACTTGATTCATCATTATTTTCATCCCTTTCATTTTTCATACGATGAGTGGCTTGAGTCGCCGCCCAACTACCTTTGAACGAATTATACGTCTGCCTTCCCCGATAATCAACAAAAATCTCGTGCCGATTCTCCCAACGGGATTCGGCGGGGGATACCCCAAAGAACGGGGTACACGTGAATCCCCGCCTCAGCACATGAAAGTCGGATGAATCCGACTCGTTGCGCCAGTCCGAAGGACTTTTATGAACTGAGCAGGCGGCTTTAGCCCCGCTCACCCCTGCATTAAATCCATCCCTTGCGGAGAGCATCGGCGATAGCTTGGGTGCGGTTGGAGACGCCCATCTTCTCGACAATCTCCTGCACGCGGCGTTTGACGGTTGCTTCGCTCCAGAAAAATTTTTCAGCCAAGTCTTTATTGCTTGCACCTTCCGCGATGGCAGACAGCACTTGCAATTCATCGGGAGTCAGTCCCGCTTCTTTCTGCGCCTGGGTCTGTGCCAGTTTCTGATATTGATCCACCACACTGCTGACCAGATTGGGACTTAATAATTTCTCGCCTTTCATCACGGCTCGGATTGAGTCAGGCAGGGTCTCATGTGAAACGCTCTTGAGTAAAAAGCCATGAACGCCTGCTTCCATGGCCTCGCGCAACAAACTATCGTCATCATACGTTGTGAGAATAACAATCTTGACGTCAGGATATGAAGTGCGCACGCGGCGGGCGACCTCGATCCCGCTCTGACCCTTCATCTGGATGTCCAACAAAATGACATCAGTTGGATGTTTGGCGAGGAAGGGCAATACTTCGGACCCATCCACGGCCTCGCCAATGATCTCAAGGTCGGGATGACCTGCCAGCAAACTGCGCAGTCCCTGACGGACAACGGGATGGTCGTCAACGATTAAAACGCGGATGGGTCGCCAGTCTTGTGTCATCTTTGTTCCAGATAAACAGGCGCAGGGACGCGCAACAGAATATGTGAGCCTTTGCCAGGCGCGGAATTGATCGTCAACTCAGCCTTCAAACCCTCGGCCCTCTCCTTCATGCCGATCAGTCCCAGGTGTTCGCCGGGCAGGCGCATCACAGTCTCAGGGTCAAAGCCGACACCGTCGTCTTCGATCACCACCTGAAACGTAGCCGTTCCAAAATCAAAATAAACTTTTGCATGTTTGGCTTGCGCGTGGGTGGCAACATTGTGCAATGCGGCTTGGATGATCCTGTAGATCGCAACTTCGGTATCGGGAACCATTCGATGCGACTTGCCAGCCACCTGGATCTGACATTCGATCCCAAAGCTGGTCTGATATGTCGCGGCAAACCGTTTGAGTGCCACAACCAGCCCCATCTGGTCCAACACAGGCGGGTGCATATCATAGATCACCCGTCGAATCTCTGTCTCGACTTCTGTGAGCAAATCCTGCGCGCGTTCCAGATTTTCAGCCGCGCGGTCTGGATCATCAAGGAGCGCCTGGCGCGCGGCCTGTGTTTCGTAGAGCGCGCCGATGATCATTTGCGTGACGCCGTCGTGCATGTCGTGGGCAATGCGCGCCTGGGTATCCTCCTGCACGCGATACGATTCGCTCAGCAGGCGCTGCAACTGGCGGGCTTTCTCGGCCAGCGCCCAGCGAGCGGACTCCAATTCCCGCGTGCGCTGGTTGACTTTCTTTTCCAACTCAACATTGAAGACGCGGACAGTGTCATAGAGGCGGGCGTTCTCAATGGAGGCGCCAATCTGCCGCGCAATGGCGGCTAAGAAATCCTGCTGGCTTTCGGCGAAATGTCCAGCGTTCGGGCTGGCGAGTTGCAGTAATCCAACCAGTTGACCTTTGACTTCCAGCGGCGCACAGGCCACCGAACGAAATCCCTCACAGATGCAAAGATTCGACGTACAACGCATATCTTTATCCACATCGTGAGCCATCAAAACTTGCCGCGACGCAACTGCCTGTCCGCACAGACACTCGCCGGGAGATAAGCGCGCTTCCTTCTGTGCCATGTCAACGGAGATGCCGCGATGCGCTTCAAGACGGAGACCGCCGTGCTTATCTTCCTGAATGAAGAGCATACCTGCCGTTGCATCCAGAGTCTCGATGGTTTGTTCCAAGGCGGCCGCGAGGGTTTTTTCCATATCTAAAGAACTGCCCGCGGCTAATCCCAACGCGTTCAGCGCGGCCAGTTCGGAATTCCGCTGGGCCAATTTTTCTTCCGAGGCGAGATATGCCTCGGCGGTTCTGATTGCCCAAGACAGGCTGAGCCATGAGAGCACTGGCCCAATCAAGCCCAACACGAGCAGACCAAAAACAGTCGGCCAGGGCCAGGTAGGTTCCCCTGAATGACGTGCATTCTCGAACAACGTGAAAGCAATGCCGATCGCGGCCATCACGCCTGGCACCATCCACAGCGTCAGGCGTAATGCCCTCAGTAGGGTATTTCGAGAATGAGTAAGCCTTTTCCGTTTGAAGGAGAGCATTTGGATAAATTGGTTAGCAGTTACCGAATTACACCTTGTGCTATTGTACTACTCCTCAATAAGCCAATTATTACTCCTGTCTTTCTTTCAAACCATGAAACCCCATCGCTTATGTTACAGTTCAATTTCATTAGAAATTCAATTTACAAAAGCAACAAAAACTCCCCGAACTCTAAAAACTCGGGGAGCAATTGCGGCATGATCGTGTATGGAAGATTAGCCTCATTCCCGTAAACGATGTATCCGGAATATATAGGGAGATGTTGCAAATCTACAAAGATTTGTCCATATACAGGGGTGTAAAAGTGGCTTAAACTCCTGTTGGTCGGAATTTATACCCATAAACGATCAACCCGCGTTCATCGCCATCATTGCGCATCTTGCGCGTCACCATTTCGACCGGCATGCCAATCTCCACGGATTGGCTGTCTACATCGGTTAACTGCGCCGTGATCATCGGGCCTTCTTCCAATTTTACAAGTGCAACCATGTAGGGCGCGTTTGCGTCATAACCAGAGGGCGCTTCATAAATAGTCGTATAAGAATACACTTCACCCTTGCCGCTAAATGCGAATTGTTCTTTTGCTTCATCGCCGCAATTCGGGCAGACATCGCGTGGGGGGAAAATTTTGTAATCACAATGCGGGCAGACTTCGCCCACGAGAGAATATCGTTGTTGTTTCAAGCGCCAGTGTCGAGGAATTTCCATTTTGTAGATCCTTTCTATGGGGCTAATTCTATGCCGCCGGGCTATCAGGAACTATCAAAATTCTTTTCAACCTCGAAAGTCTAATTCAGGCGCTGTAGAATATGACTGACGGCAGTGGACGCTGGCCCGCCGAGGGATTGGATCAATCCATATTTGGCGCCCGCGATCTGGTTCGCTTCGGCCTGACCTCGAAGCTGGGTTGCCACTTCGACGGCTTGATACACGCCGGTCGCACCGCCGGGAAAGCCGCGGGCTTTGAGTCCGCCAAAAGTCGCGCAGGGGATGCGGCCTTTGAGTCCGATCGAGCCGTCGGCAGCCAGCTTCCAGCCTTGCCCGCGGATTGCAAATCCAACCGACTCCAATTGCAGCGCGGCGTAGATGCTAAACGCGTCGTGATATTCAAAGAAGTTGATCTGGTCGAGCGTGATGCCCGCCTGTTTCATGGCTTTGCCCGCGGAAAGTTGCGCGGCTTCGAAATAAAGCATGTCTTTGCGATCATGCAGCGCAAGAGTGTCCGCCGCGGATGCGGAGCCAGCGATCTTCACTGGCAGATGCGCGAAATCTTTTGGCAGGAGATCGCGGCGAGTCAAAATGACCGCTGCCGCGCCGTCTGCGTTCGGGGCGATGTCGAACATGTTGAGCGGCTCGCTGACCATTTCCGCTTTGGCATAGGTTTCGAGTCTGATGGCTTTGCGGAACATGGCATATTTATTTCCTGCGCCGTTGGCATGCGCGGTCAACGCAAAACCTGCAAAGCCATCGGCTGGAACTTGATATTCGTGCATGTAGCGTTTCATTAATAGCGCGGCTTGCGCAGTGATCGTCATTCCCTGCACAGCCTCAAAGTCTGAGTCGCTGGTTGTAGCCAGTGCGGTGTCAACGTCCGAACCGATCTTGTCGGTGAACTTTTCCACGCCGACCACCAGCGCCACATCCACCATGCCGCTTGCCATCGCGAGATAACCTTGCCGCAACGCTGCGCCGCCTGATGCTCCCGCGGCTTCGACCGTCACAGCTTCGATGCCGACAAGTCCCGCGTAATCCGTGAGAAGCGCGCCGAGATGCGCCTGGTTGGAAAGATTCGGCGCGAGCATGTTGCCAACGAACAAGGCTTGTGGATGCAACCCGCCCGAGTCTTTGACCGCGGCTTGAATGGCGTCGAAGGCTAACTCGCACAGTCCAATGTCCCAA
>JAKAMM010000162.1 GCA_021812905.1 Chloroflexota bacterium
GCTGGATGATGTGACATTGGATTATTCCAAAGTCGCGGAGTTGGTCAACGCCGCGCCGCAATGTACGTTTGTCTTCTCGGCGGAGGAACGCTGTTTGTGGGGAGAGGGCCGCTGCATCGAGCTGGAGGGCCTGCCAATGGAGGACGCGCTGGCCCTCCTCGAGCGGGAACTGGGCCGTTCGTTACGGGACCCGGAGCAGGCAGCGGCTGAATCGTTTTGTCAAAAAGTGAAGGGGCATCCGCTTTACATCATCCAGGCGGCAGCAATGACCCAGCGCGGGTTCACACTCAAGGAAATTGGTGATCAATATCAAAAATCGGCAGATACATTCGTGAAGAATGTCTATTCCAAACTGACCGATTCACAAAAGCGCATCTTATCCGTTCTAGCCGTCTCAAGTGGAACAGCCTTGCCGCTCAAACATTTATCTGCTTTATGCCCGGCAAAGGATTTTGATACAGCGCTCAAGACATTGCTTGAGCTTAAATGGGTGCAAGCGCATAGTCCGACTTACAGCATTGCAGGTTCTTTGGCGCTTTCGTTGGCCAGCAGTACGAATCTCAGTTATTGGGATGATAACCTGCTGAAATATTTCTCAGGGTGGTTCAAGCAGAGTCCGCCGCTATCGGATATCGTCGAGGTACGTGACCTGATTCGATCTCTGTTGGAAAAAGCGAACCGCGCAGGACGCTGGAACGATGTGATCACGTTGGGCCGTGGAATCGAAAAGGCTTTGATCCTCGGCAAGCGCTGGTCAGCCTGGCAGCGCACGTTGGAGTTGGTTTTGAGTGCCGCGCAGACAACCAACAACCGAGCCACACAAGGCTGGGCGCTCCACGAACTCGGCACGCGCAGCCTGTGTCTTGCCGATCCAGCATCCGCCCGCCAGTCCCTAATGCAGGCGTTGAAAATCCGTGAGGCGCTGGGGGATCGCGCCGGTGCGGAGGTAACCCGCCATAATCTCGGGCTGCTTCCCGCGCCGCCTGCTCCGCCGCGCGAGCCGCCCCGCTCCGGACCCAAATCCGGCGGAGGGTTTCCAACCGCGTTAAAGATTCTTCTTTCCATCGTGGCGATTGGCATTGTACTATCTGCAATCGCAGTGGGGCTGATCTTCCTATCTCAACCTCCCGCCTCGCAGCCGGCAATTCCAGCCTTCCCAACTCAACGCCCGGCCGCCCCGGCTGAGCCAACGTTCGTGATCGCCTACCCAACCAACACTCCTTATCCAATGCCAACCTCTGCGCCGCAGCCTCCGCCTTGCGCGCCCGGCATCTGGTATTGCGAGAATTTCGATGACAATCAAGCGCAAGGCTGGCAATTGGATCCCGGGTGGTCAATCCAGATGGATGGCGACAATTATGCGCTGGGCGGCAGCGGGCATCATTTTGCATGGATGTGGGAACATTCATGGCCTGATTACCAGCTTACATTCCATGCCCGGCTCTTCTCAGGCGCGTTCCACGCAAGCTACCGGTTGCAGCAAGGCAACAACAATTTAATACGTTATTTCATCGGCTTCCATCAATCGGGATCATATCTGACGCGGCAAATTAACGATCAATTCACGGAACTCGCCAGCGTTCAAGCAGACCATTCTTTGGGCGACTGGCACACGATTACCATCGCCGGCTGGGGCGGACATCTGCGTGTTTATGCGGATGGCAATCTGGAAATCGAATATGTTGACCCGAACTTTCTCCGTCAGGGCGCCTTTGCATTTGAAACCCTGGATGACTCAAGCGCGCAGATAGACGATATCGAAGTCACCGGACCCGGTCCAGAACCAGCCGTCATTCCTCCCACTTCGACCCCGGAACCGGCTGTCATTCCTCCTACGTCGGCCCCAGCCCCGTTTGTGACGTACGCACCTGCCCCCACACCCACTATCGCTTTGTACATTATCACTGCTGCGCCTCTGCCAATTGCTTGCACAACTTATTCCATGACGTGGGAACAAAGCACCGACCGCCCCGGAATGGATTATTGGAATGGATGGGTTGGAGATCCAGATACGCCCGCTTCCCAAAAACCAGTGATCTGCCAAACCAAGTGTTTGAATGAATCAAACTGTCAGGCTTTCACGTACGACACATATACAAATGTATGTTGGTTGAAGAATGGCAAGCCCGACCCGGTCTATAAGTATGAAACGATTTCAGGAATCAAAGTCTGCCAATAACGGAGGAGAATATATGACATCAAAACAGAAGTTAAAAAAAGTCGCCCAAAAGCCAACCATCGAGGCAAATATCTCCGGCAATATAAGCGGACAGGTAGCCATCGGCTCAAATATCCAACAGGTTCATTCAATCACGTCCAGCCTGACGGACGATGAAATCAAGGAACTATCCGCGTTGGTCGAAAAATTGAGAGAGCAGGTGATGGCAGATGCGCCACCCGATAAAAGAGGTCCCGCTTTGTATAAGACAAAGGAACTGGAACAGGCCATCAACGCGACGAAGCCGGATGTTTCCACAATGGCGCAGATCAGAGATTGGTTCGTGAAGAACATCCCGCAACTTGCTGGTGCAGTGACGGGACTGGTTGTGAATCCGCTGGTTGGCAAGCTGGTCGAGGCCGCCGGGGATGCCATTGCGCATGAATTCAAGGAGCGTTTCGGAGTGCCGGGCAGTTAGCTTTTCACCCCGAAAGCGGAAGGAGGTGAGAGATACGGTCAAGATTCACAAGACCATCACAATCAATGCGCCGGTCGAGAAGGTGTTTGCCTTCATGAATGATCCCCATCATTTGCCGGAGATCTGGCCCAGCATGGTCAAGATCAAAGACGTGAAGTCAAATCCAAATATCATTGCGAGGGTCGCGAAGTACGCCTATGGCGAGGCCGTAGGCCGACGCGGCAGCCTCCTCGTTGCCGGGAGATTGCTTCTCAAAGACTCGCAACGACATATCCGACTATACGAAGTTTATTCGCTTTCCCCATTATGTTGTTGCATCGTTCGAAGATATTTTCAGTCAGGTTTCCTTTGGAATGTTGAATCCTTAAAATAAAAGTCGTAGAATGAATATGAACAGCGCGGAATGGGGAGAAATGCACAAGCACATCCATCAAGAAATTGCTTCGTTACAAGTTTCTGATACAGCCCAAGAGGCGGCGCATCTTTCGGTCAAGACCGGAGGAGATTGATAAATAGGAAGTGCCTAAATTCGATAACATAGACCCATGTCACCCTGAGCGCAGCGAAGGGTCTCTGCCGCAAAAGCGGCTGGATTCGTCACTTCCTTTGGTCGTTCA
This sequence comes from Chloroflexota bacterium, assembly GCA_021812905.1. The sequence continues at coordinate 3,254 of JAKAMM010000162.1, forward strand.
CATCGTCCCGACACTTGCACACCTGCCCCACGAACTGCGTGGGGGGCGAAAGTGCAGGCGTGTCTTTCGGGAGAATGACATTGTGTTTCTGGTGTTGGCGCCCCCCAATAAATAAAAGGAAGGCGGCGGGATGAAAAGTCAAATAATGAACAGCCAGACGTTGAGACTATCCACAATGACGTTCAGTGTGTTGTTGGTAGTATTGGCTTCGGCGGTGGGTATTTCGATCTCAGTCATCATGGAATTGCTCGAGCTGGGTTGGCTCGCCCCGGTAGCCGCTGTGCTCGTGGGCGTGATGCTGTTCCTGGTGATCAGCAGAACAGACTTGGGAGGCTGGGCGCTGCCGCTGCTCGAAAGTGTATTCCCCCCCGTCAAGGCGCTTCGGGAGAACGAGCAAATTAGAGCAGAGTGCAACACCCTTATTGACGAGATGAAATACCCTCTCGATTATTATCAGTTGACGGAACGCATCAGGAAGGAATACAAGAAACCCTTCGGAGAGGGGGGCTGGGATTTTTCCGATAAATACAGAGGGGCACTTCTCAAGCATATTCTGAGCAAGGACCAGGGCAGCAAAGTCGAACGCTGCGCCCAAAAGATCGCAGCAGATATGGCGTCCCCCCTCAGTTGGGAAGCGCTTGTTTTGCTCTATCAGGATGTTTATAAATCAGTTGATCCATTACTCTTTAAGAATATCAGAATAGATAATGGAAAACGAGCGGAACTGGCAGTGGTATTGGATCGAAGTCAATTACTGCCGGGCCGGACGTCAAGAGGCAGGAATAAGCCGGACTTTCCCTATACGACCAGCGACATTACGCACCTGCTGCATCAAATGGATACGTTCTCGCTGACAGGAATCCGGGAGAGCATGAAGGAATTGCAATGGGTATGGGAAATTGTGCATGGGTATCCGGATTTCCTGATGCAGAATCAGGTATCGAAGGAGGGCCGGACGTTATCGGTCAACGAATTGATGGATATGATCGAAAACGATACGGAACAGTTCTCAGCACGCGATACGTTGATTGACAGACTGCATCAAACCAACGAAGCCACGCTGGCTGCCATGCTCAAACTTGGAGATGATGAGCTGGCGAAAAGCAAGCTGCCGGGTATAAAAAAGATCGGCGAAAGTCTCAACCTGATCTCCTGTGCCATCTATTTCACCGAAGAACAAACCGATTGTCTGCCAATCAGGGCTAAAGTCTGCAAGCTGGCCGCCCCGCAGGAATCTGCTGTCCTGATGACCATGGCGTATCTTGAACTTCGTATGCGCTTCGATAAATACGGAGGTGCGGCCTATGTGACCGTTGCAGATATCGCGAATCAATGGGAATCCAAGATCGCAACGAAGAAGAGGGAATTGAAGGCTGGCTTTGACAGAGAGCTGGAGGTGCTGAAAGCCAATCTGCAGGAAGGCGAATGGTGGACGCGCCTGCCCTGGTTTGTGGAACAGGTGATGAAGCGGATCGCCAGCACAATGGGCCCGGAGATACAGCGCGCGATGGAATTGAACCAACGAAGGCCGGATACCGGCGAGTCCCTGCGCAGGACCTTCAAGAAATTGAGTTTGGAGACCATCGAAAGATTCCTCGAGGCCCGCACCATGATGGCTTACCTGCTCACCTTCGATGGCTTGGAGGGCAGTGTCGCAAAACAG
>JAKAMM010000163.1 GCA_021812905.1 Chloroflexota bacterium
CAGGAACAGGAAGAATTTTTCTCGTTCTTTTATTATTGGGATTCGCCGAAGGAAATGCAGGAATACATCGAGCAGGAGTGGGAGGACTTTGTCAGCATCAATGAAAATGTCTGGAAGAATGTCCGCTCAACGTGGGCGGTGGCAGACGCGGACGCACGGCTGAGAGTCAGAGTCAAGATGATGATCACGCACTGGAAAAAGGCTTAACGGCTTTGCGTTGATTCGTTTTAAAGCTACTTCACATCCACGCCAGTGAATCGCGCCAATAAACCATGGATCAGCGCAATGGGCAAAATCAAGACCACATGAACCGCAGCGCTCAGCCCAAAGATGATTGCAGCCGCGCTTAGAAAACCATTCAAAGGCGGTGCGACGTTTTGAAGCATCCACGGGCCTATGCCAGCCAGGATCGCAAACGCAATCAAGACAACCATCGCCAGGCCCAGCGGCAGCCAGGCATGGCGGTCAGATTGCGAGGGCAGCATCGTACTGCTGACTGCGAAAGTCAGATAGAACCAGATGGGAAAATCTTTGATCTGAGGCAGGAGAGTTATCCCCAGCCAGAACAAATTATATTGACCGTTGCGAAGCACATCCCACAAAGGAATTAAATCCAAACGCGTGACCGCCAGATATGCCACAAACAATCCACCGATGAAAAGCGGCGCAGCGCCGATAAACGAATCGCGCAGAATATCCGTTTTGGATGTTTCAACATAGCCAAGCTGCAAGCGTCCGTCCGGCAGCATTTCGGGCACAAGCGAAAAGTGCGCGGTCTGCACGCCGAGAATAACAGCCATCAAGTAATGACTGAATTCATGCAGCAACACGCCGGGCAAAAAGATGATCGAGAAAAATGCAATCGTAAATTCGGGACTGCGGCTCACGATCAAAAAAACAGCCTGAATCTCGCGATGCAAAAGCCGCTGGAGTAAAGCCAGCGGCAGGAGAGTCAACACAAACCAGAACAGACCGTTAAACTGCGAGAGCATGAATTATGGTCGAGATGCAGCTTGTGTGATGGCGACAAACTCGTCGACTTTCAGGCTCGCGCCGCCGACCAGCGCGCCGTCAATTTCAGGTCCCCCGAAATACTCGGATGCGTTGCCCGCTGTGACCGATCCGCCATATAAAACGCGGATGGCCTGCGCGGTCTGCTCGCCGAACAGTGCGCTCAGTGCCGGACGAATGACCGTGCCCACCACCCCGTTCGCATTTTCTGCGCTGGATGCTTTTCCCGTCCCGATGGCCCAAACCGGTTCGTAAGCCACGACAATTCCAGACGCAAGCGCGGGAGAGAAGTCAGCCAGGCCAAATTTAATTTGACGCGCCACTACTTCACTGGTCCGGTATGATTCGTATTCTGCCAGCGTCTCGCCCACGCACACGATCGGCGTCAGATCAAATTTTTGTGCGGCGCGGACTCGCTTGTTCACCGTCTCATCCGTTTCACCAAAATATTGGCGCCGCTCGGAATGTCCAAGAATGACGTAGTTGCAAAGTTCCTTGACCATCAGCGGGGAGAGCTCGCCAGTGAACGCGCCTTTTTCCTCCCAGTGCATGTTCTGCGCGCCGAGGCCGATGTCTGTGCCTTCGAGCATGGCAGAAACAGCCAATAAAGACGTAGCTGGCGGACACAACACTTTTTCCACGCCGTTGATCTCGCGCAGTTTGGCAGACATCGGGAAGACGAGTGAACGCGCCTCCTCGACCGTCTTATTCATTTTCCAATTTCCGGCAACAAAAGGTTTACGCATCATAGTTGGCATCTCTTAAGGTATTTTATTGAGCAGTTCCTGTGCCATCTCATTGACCCAGCCGGGCGTATCGAGGTTGGCAATAAGAACGTTTAGATTTTGCTTGGCATGAAACGAGTCGCCTTCGTTGGCAAACATTTCCGCTTCAAGCAATGTGGCTTCCGGCATTCCCGGTTTAAGACGCTTGACCTGATTTAAGATCGAATGGCCTTCATCTTCCTTTCCATTGTAGTAATCGTTACGGGCCTGTGCCACCATCGACATTGGTTGTTCCACACGGCTCACAGAATCAAATGGCAAGTACGCAGGCAAGTCAACTGAAGGAGCGGCTTTATAGAGCGCCTCGTGAAGATTGTCTGTTAATTCCTGCGAAGGTTTATGTGTCGGGCCTTGAGATTTGATGGCCCGAAAATACATGGCCGCCGCGCCGATCCATGCCTGACGCTTCTTGAACTGGTCGCCCGCGTTCTGGAAAAATTGAGCATCAGTTGGGGCAGCCAGGTCAGCGGCCTTGGCCAAAGTCACCAAGGACTGGCGCCTGTCGCCGCTATCCCAATATGCAAAAGAAAGCTCAAGATTAGCATTCGGGTCATTCGGGTTTTGGTTCACATTCGCAAGGGCGGCGGCAACTGCAGGCGAAAGTGTCGGCGTCGGTGGAGCCTGCACACTCGGCGTATTATTTACTTGTGGCGACACTGGAATGGATGCTGATGGCGCAAGGACAGACAAAGATGTAGGTGCGGGATTGGCGGACGGCCTGAGAATTCTGCTGCCTCGCACGGCAAAGAAGACGAAGGCCAGACAGATTACCAAAAGTACGCCAGTCGCGACAAAGGGCCAGGGCGAACGCGTCTTTTTCTTGGACCCTTTGGCGGCCACTGTTTCCACGTCATTTGCTATGGCATTGGCAGGCGCGGACTTCAAGCCCGGCCTGGGTTTCATCGTGATGGCCGTCCCCTGCATCGGTACTCCAGCGTTAATCCAGGCTTGTTTGAACGCCTGGACAAATGCATCTATATTGGCATAGCGATCTGCGCGTTCTTTGGCGAGTCCTTTCAGCAGCACGCGTTCAACCGACTCCGGCACTTTCGGATTGATCGCGCGCGGCATCGGCAAAGGCGAATATATATGATCGTGGATGATCGAAAAAGGCGTGTCGGCATTAAAGGGCACCTGCCCAACAACCAGTTCATAAAGCATTACGCCGAACGAATAAATATCCGTGCCCTCGTCCAGGTCTTTCTTACCCATCGCCTGTTCAGGGGAAATATATTGCGGCGTTCCCATGATCATGTCAGATGACAGTGTGGATTCACCAGATTGTGCAATGCGCGCCAACCCAAAGTCTGCCAGATAAATCTGTCCGTCAGTGGCGAGTAAAACATTGGATGGCTTGATGTCGCGATGCAAAATTCCCTGCTTATGCGCGTACGCCAGCGCCGCGCCGACTGCATCCACTACTGTACTGATTTCAGTGGAAGTCAGCGGGCCTTGATTCAGGCGCGCCTTCAACGTATCCCCCTCGATAAACTTCATCACGAGGTAGGGTCTATGCTCATGCTCGGCATAATCATAGACCGGAACAATATTCGGGTGTTCGAGTTTTGCAACCAGCCGCGCTTCACGCTGAAAGCGTACTTCAAAATTCGGATCCTCGCCAAAGGCGGGATGAAGAGCCTTGACCGCCACATAACGATCCAGCGCGGCATGATAGGCTTTGTAAACAGTCGCCATGCCGCCCTGGCCAAGCTGTTCCACAATCCGATATGGGCCGACGTTCTCACCGATATTGAACGACATACAAGGACTCCCGTGACGAAATTGGCATCATTATATCGCACTTGCAAATGCGGCCTAAAATAAAAAGTGGGCGCTAATTGCGCCCATTGAAATTCGAGATTATTTACTTATCCAGCAACGCGGCAACGCCGGGCAATTCCTTGCCTTCGAGAAATTCAAGCGACGCGCCACCACCCGTGGAAATGTGTGTCATCTGTTTGGCAACGCCTGCTTTCTTGACCGCACTGGCGGAATCACCGCCACCGATCACTGTCGTCGCGCCGGACTCGGCCAACAATTTTGCGATGGCAAACGTACCCTCCGCAAACTTCGGCATCTCGAAGACGCCCATCGGTCCATTCCAAACAATGAGCCGGGCGCCGTTCAACGCGGCCTTAAACTCGCTGACAGATTTCGGACCAATGTCCATGATGCGCCAACCTGCGGGGACTTTATCCACATCGACAACCTGGGTTTTGGCTTCAGCATCGAATTTGTCCGCGATCACCGCGTCAACAGGCAGAAGTAATTTATCGCCGGCCTTCGCCATGATGGATTTCGCCAACTCAACAGAGCCGGCTTCGACCAGACTGTCCTGCATGTTGAAACCTTTGGCCGCCAAAAATGTATCCGCCATTCCGCCGCCGATAATCAGCTTGTCACACTTGGACAACAAGGTTTCCACCACAAGAATCTTATCGCTGATCTTGGCTCCGCCGAGAATTGCAATGTAAGGATGTTCAGGGTTGGAAACTGCGCGTCCTAAATATTCAAGTTCCTGTTCCATCAGGAAGCCGGAAACGGCTGGCAGAAAATGCGCCACGCCTTCGGTTGATGAATGCGCGCGATGTGCCGAGCCAAACGCGTCGTTGACGTAAACATCACCGAGCGCGGCCATTTGTTTGGCGAGATCGAGATCGTTCTTTTCCTCGCCAGCATGGAAGCGCGTATTTTCCAACATCAGCACTTCGCCGGGCTTGAGGGCCTTCGCCATCGCTTCCACTTCCGGGCCAACGCAATCGGACGCCATCTTAACTGGTTTGCCCAATAGCGAAGACAAAACTTCCGAAGCGGCGCGCAGGCTGAATTCCGGGTCTGGCCCGCCTTTCGGTCGTCCCAAATGACTCATCAAAATCAGCGACGCGCCTTGATCGAGTACATATTGAATCGTCGGCAAGGATGCTTTTATGCGTTTGTCGTCGGTGATTTTACCGTCGGCCATTGGCACATTGAAATCCACGCGCATGAGCACGTGTTTGTTTTTGATGTCAATATCTTTTACAGTTTTCTTGTTCATGGTAACTCCAACAAAAACCTTGCGAAGGTTGCTAACCTTCGCAA
>JAKAMM010000164.1 GCA_021812905.1 Chloroflexota bacterium
AGAGGCACGGATCCAATGAAATCATTGACGGACGACTCAACGGCGTCGAGCAGGGAATTGGCCGAAGAAGACTCGGCAGCCCGAATAGCGTCAAGCAAGCGCGCTTCGCCAAACAGAATATGATCGGCAGAAAAGGCTTCCGTCAATCCGTCAGTATAAAACAGGACGCAATCACCTGCAGACAACCGGATGGTTCTCTCGAACATCTCGCGATTATCCGTGACCCCAAGTGCAATGCCGGTTCGGGTTAATTTCTCCACCTGTCCGTCCGCGTGTACCCACAGTGGAGGGTTGTGTCCGGCATTGGCATAAGTCAACTCGCCGGTATTTTGATCGAGCGCGGCGTAAACGGCCGTAACGAACATGCCTTGCCGGGTATCGGGCAGAAGTAGATCATTGACACGGCGCAAGGCTTCTGCAGGAGAGGGAGTCTCGATAGCGGCGGCCCGCACGAGGGTCCGCGTGAGAGCCATAAAAAGCGCGGCGGGCATGCCTTTGTCTGCCACATCTGCAATGAAGAGACCCAATTTATGATTCGGCAATTCGATCGCATCGTAGAAGTCGCCGCCAACCTGACGAGCCGTCTTCCAACGCGCGGCCATTTCCCATTCAGGATGCTGCGGCAAATTTTCCGGGATGAAAGTCTGCTGAATTTGACGCGCCAGTTGAACTTCCGTTTCGAGACGTTCACGCACGACCACCTCTTTTTGCAGGCGGTCATTCTGAATGGCAAGCGCGGCCTGCTGTGCAATGCCGTTGATGATCTCAAGACGGCGTGTACGGAAACGATGTCCGCTATGTGCTTCCTGAAAAAGGATCACACCAAATACATCTGCCTTGACCGAAAGCGGGATCGCGAAAAGGAGCTGATCATTGCTGCGGATAATGTCATCGTTTTCGCGATGCCACGGCTTGCCGAGACAGATCCAGTTTTGGGGCGAGTCTTTTGGATCGAACGGCTGGACAAGCAGGCAGTTCTCTGCGCGCGTGGCATCCAACAATGGGAATGAGCCAGGAGCAAGATCATCACCGGCCAATACAGCTTCGGCTGCATCTTCAAAACCATAAGTGTGCGCAGGATGAAACACTTCCTTGTCTGGATCCCATAAATACAACGCGGAGCGTTCCACCCCAACCAGGATCGGCATGACGCGGATAATCGTGCCAAGAATTTCATTGAGATCGCTTAGGCTGACAACAGCCTGCGCTACTTGCAACAAGGCCGCTGACGCGTAAGCCTGTTCCTGCGCAGCATCATACAACCGCGCATTTTCGATGGCAACCGCTGCATAACTGGCGAAGGTCGTAACCATGGCTTGCGCTTCATGACCGTAACGTCCGGGAGTGGCATGAGCCAGTGTGATCACACCCACGGGCTGGTCACCGACTCGCAATGGCGCAGCCAATGACGAATAATTATTTTTAAACCCCGCAGCTTCGCCGGAAGGCCAAAGCGGATCGGATGGTTTACGAATAAGCGGTTCGTCGGCAAACATGGCGCTGGTCATTGCAACGGAGGCTTCCGGGTTGGCGAGCCGCGCCTTTTCAATTTCATTCCCGTCCGCGCCATGCACCGCAGCAAGATAAAGATCATCATCGTCGTACAGCCAGATCGCAGAAATATCCACCGGCAGGTTGCGTTCGATTTCGATCAGGATGGCTTCGAGCGCGTCTTCCACGCCGACATTATCGGACAGCAGACCTGCAACTTCACGCAAGCTATCCGCCACCTGCCGCCGCCATTGCTCGGAGCGATACAAGTCCGCGTTGCGGATGGCCGCGGCAATTGTCCCGGCCACGGTTTCAAACATGACGCGGTCGTCTTCAGTGAACGAATTCAATCTGTCGGATTGAATGTCAAGCACACCAATCACGCGCTCGCCAAATGAAAGCGGCACGCATAATTCCGAGCGCGTGTTTTTGGGCGGCAAAGGCGATGGACGATAGAGCGGTTCCTGTGTCACATCGTTGACTAATACCGTTTTGCCTTCACGCGCTACGAATGGAATGATGCCTTGTGAATCGTCCAGCGGAATAGAATAACCTTCCAGCGCTTTACTGCGTTTGCCACTGCCCGCTTCATATTCGATCAGCCGCCGGTTGGGATGGACGGTGAACAAGTGAACATAGGGATAGCCGAATTTATCATGGATGAGCGCGGCAGTCTCAGCCATCAACTCATCAAGATCGAGCGTAGATGTCACGCTCCTGCTGACTTCCGCCACGAGAGTCAACTGGTCGGCGCGGCGGCGGAGGTCGCTATAAAGGCGCGCACTTTCGACGGCGCGCGAGATATTGTCTGCCAAGGCTTGAAGCAAAAGCAAATCATTTGGATGGAACGCGGCGAATCTATCGGACTGAACATCCAACACACCCAAAACACGATCTTCTATTTTGAGCGGAATGACAACTTCAGAGCGCGTCTCGGGCAGTGGTTCAAGGTACCGATAACGCGCGTCCGCCCGAACGTCCGAGGCCACGATGCGCTCGCCGGAGGCTGCGGCCTCACCGATCAACCCCTGACCGATTTCCACTTCAAGGGCCAACGCAGTTTTCTTGCGTCCTTTATGCGGCGCAGTCGCGCTGGATCGAAATCGTAAACTTGAAGCCCCGGGTTGAAGCGTAAAGATGGCGACATAATAATAGTTAAAAGTTTTTTGAATAAGCTCGGTAACGCGGCAGGCGAGTTCGTCCACTTGCAAAACACTGGCAATCTGCGTGCTGACTTCGCGCACGAGGTTCAACTGCCCCATGCGAAAACGTTCCACCTCGGCGCGATGGGAAGCGTACAAGCCAATCGCTACTACGCTGGCCAGACTTTCCAAAACTTCAAGTTCTTCTTTTTGAAAGTTGGGACCTTTGGAGCGCGTGACCTGCAACGCCCCAAGAACAAATCCTTGATCTTCGATTGGGACAGCCGCATAAACTTTTTTGCTGGCGCTCTTTTTTGTCGCTCGCAGGACGCATGGCTTGCGTTTTTCAACGGCGCGTCGCATTCCCTCCAATCGAGGCTGCGGAGGAAATAAACGCTTTTCCTTCCAATCCGGCAGACGAAATAGATTCTCGTGCAGCCAGACCTCGGCTTGTCCATCGAGCAAACGAGTCGCCATCGAAACGATCCGGTCGCGTTGTGCAATCAGTGAATTGGTATTAACTAATTGTTCCCCCAAGCTTGCGATCTCGCGCCAGTCCAAAGAATCTGGAGAACGGGTTGAGGCGGCCATGGCTATCCCTTCCGCTTCACCAACGTAAGCAGGTTCCCTGACGCAGTGATCTCATAACGAACTTCATCCATCAATTTCCGCATCAGGAAAATTCCCAAGCCGCCAATCTTGCGATCAGAAAGGTCGGCTTCTATATCAGGTTGGGCAACTTTAGATGGGTCGAACGACTTGCCGTGGTCAATGACCGTAATCACTAAACGATCATCTTTAAAGTCACAAGTCAACTCAAACGAAGCATTTGGAATTCCCTCACAGGCATGTTCAATAACATTCGAGGCGGCCTCGTCCGCAGCCAACTGAACGCAATAGATATCTTTTTCGTTAAAGCCGGATGCGCGCGCCTGCTCGCCGACGAAATCACGGATCTCGTCGAGATACTCGAATTTGGCAGGAAAGGTCAACGCAGTCATGGACAATCAAAGGCCGCCTCACACGGGACTGTAGGCGGCCTCCGTTCAATAAAATGGATACTCACTGATGAGGGTTAGAAATTACCAACTGCTTCAAGCGGGTCAGCATAAGTTTTGAATAATTCGGTAAAGCCAGCCAGTTCCAACGCTTCGCGGATTCTGTCCGGTACGGTCGCCAGGAAAACCTCACCGCGATTATAACGTTTGCAATTGCGCTGGGCAGCCAGCAGCGCACGGAACCCGGCGCTGGACATATACTCCATGGCGCTCATATCCACAACCAGCTTGAAGACGCCTTTATCCATCTGAGCATCCAGCGCCCGAGTAAATTGCGGCGCTGTGGAACTATCCACGCGACCTATCACCGAGACCATGTTGCAGTGCTTAAATTCCTTGATGGTAACTTCCATGATCATCCTCCGTCTAAAAGGGTGCGGTTTCTTGAGATTGGCAAAATTATATCATGGGTGGATAAATTTACATTTTCAAGCCGGAATGCCCTGTACAGTGTTTGCAATATTGAAATCCAAAAATGACGATACCGTAAAGCACAAAACAAAGCAAATGACTTGGAATGTAGCCAGAACAAAATGTCCGAACAAAGGCAAACCCGGCGAAAGCTGGCGACGCAAAGCCAACGGGTTTCGGCGGACTGAAGTCCTGTGCCTCAGTTCATGAAAGTCGGTCAAAACCGAATCGTTGGGCCAGTCCAAAAAGACTTTTATGAACTGAGCAGACGGCTTTCGCCCGGCGAATCAGATCATAGAAAACTGCACTTTACGACCGTACCAAGTATAGAAAGTTCTTCTCCCAATATTTTGACGCCTACCCCAGACAGAACACAACTTTCTCGATTCGTCCGAATCAAGTAAAATTATCCTGACGCTGGACAAAACTACAACACAAGAAGATTATGAAATCCTACCGCAAGGAACTCTGGCTCAATATCCCCACCCGCCGCGGCTTCGTAAACATTACCCCACAAGTGAAAAACTGTCTTCAAGAGAGCGAAATCCGGGAAGGCCTTATTCTGGTTTGCGCGATGCATATAACAGCTTCCGTTTTCATCAATGATGATGAATCGGGACTGCACCAGGATTATGAGCACTGGCTGGAAGAACTTGCGCCGCATGAACCAACCAGTCAGTATCTTCATAATCGCACCGGGGAAGATAACGCCGACGCTCACATGAAGCGGCAAATCATGGGACGCGAGGTGGTTGTGGCTGTGACA
>JAKAMM010000165.1 GCA_021812905.1 Chloroflexota bacterium
ATCGGCGGCCTGACCACTGTGTCCGTCTTCCTCGTTCACGGCGCCAACTTCCTCAGCCTGAAACTCGAAGGCGATTTACGCGAACGCGCTCGCGCTCTTTCGAAAAAGATTTGGGTCGTGGCGGTCGTACTTGACCTTGTGCTGGCTGTGGCAACTTATATCTTCACTGACGTTTACGCCCGCCTCGGCGCCAACCCAGGCATCGTCCCGGCTGCCGCGGTGATCACTCTCCTGCTGACGGGTTTGTTCATCAATCGCAAGCAGGAAGGCTGGGCCTTCGTGATGACCGGTCTGAGCATCGTCTTCACGCAGATCACTTACTTCATGATCATGTTCCCGCGTGTGATGATCTCCAGCACCAACCCCGATTGGAGCCTGACCATTTACAATGCTTCATCGTCACAATATACGTTGACGGTCATGTCCATCATCGCCTTGATCTTCGTCCCCATCGTGCTCGCCTATCAAGGCTGGACATATTACATGTTCCGCAAACGCATCAGCACCAAGAAAGAATCGCTGGTTTATTAGAATAGCATTTCATAACACAAAGATGGGACGGTCTATCTGGCCGTCCCATTCAATTTATAATCAACAACAATGCACCGCAGACTTTTAACTCTCGCCCGCGACTCACGCATCGCGCTGACATTAACGATTCTCACCGGACTTTTAGCGGGCTTCCTGACCATTTGGCAGGCCTGGCTCCTGAGCAGCACGGTCGATGGAGTCTTTTTACAATCAAATACTTTTGCGCAAGTCTGGCCCTGGCTTCAATTGATTCTGGTTATCATCGGCGCGCGCGCCGCGCTGGCATGGATCAATGAGATCAGCGCCAACGCAGTTGCCGTCCGCGTGAAGAATGATCTACGCGACCGACTCTTTGCCCACATCCTGAACCTCGGCCCCGCCTTCAGCCGCGGACAACGCACCGGCGAGCTGAGCGCGGCCGCCGTCGAGGGAACCGAAGCGCTCGACGCGTACTTCAGTCAGTATCTTCCGCAACTTGTCATCACCGCACTTGTCCCGATATCCATTTTATGTTTTGTTTTTCCGCTGGACCTTCTCTCAGGTTTTATTTTTCTCATCACCGCGCCGTTGATTCCATTTTTCATGATCATGATTGGCAAAGGCGCGGAAGCGATTACCAAAAAACAATATGAAACTTTGAGTCGACTCTCAGCGCATTTTCTTGACAGCCTGCAAGGCCTGACCACGCTCAAACTTTTCGGCCAATCCAAATCGCACACAAAGAACATCGCCCGTGTCAGCGACCAGTTCCGCGACACCACGCTCGGAGTCTTGCGCGTCACATTTCTTTCCGCGCTCGCGTTGGAATTACTTGCCACGCTCAGCATCGCCATCATCGCCGTTGAGATAGGCTTGCGCCTGCTTTATTCCAAAATGGAATTCCAGCAGGCCTTCTTCCTGCTTATCCTTGCGCCTGAATTTTATTTGCCTTTTCGCATGTTGGGCACACGGTTCCACGCAGGCATGGCAGGTACAACTGCCGCGCGCCGCATCTTTGAGATTCTTGATACACCGATTCCAAGTGATCAGTCATCAGTGATCAGTAAACAGCCATCAGCGAATAGCAACTTGCAAGTTACGGATTACGAAATACGCATCACGGATGTTTCCTACACCTACCCCAACGAAACCACTCCGGCACTTGAAAATATAAACCTGACAATCCAACGCGGACAACACATCGCGCTTGTCGGCAAAACAGGCGCGGGCAAATCAACGCTGGTCAATCTTCTGCTTGGATTCATTCAACCAACCTCAGGCCAAATCAACGTACTTTACGCATCACGCACCACGCATTACGAACTACGCAACAACATTGCCTGGGTACCTCAAAAGCCACATCTCTTTCACGATACCATTGCGGCCAACATCCGTCTGGGCAAGCCAAACGCCAGCGACGAAGAAATGGTCGCCGCTGCGCGGGCCGCGCATTTGGATGAATTCATTCAAACTCTCCCGCAAGGATACGACTCGATCATTGGCGAAGGCGGCGCGCGGCTTTCGGGCGGCGAAGCGCAACGTCTCGCCATCGCGCGCGCATTCCTAAAAGACGCGCCGCTTCTCATCCTCGACGAACCCACCTCCAGCCTCGATCCTGAGACGGAAAGCCTGCTCGAAGATTCCACGCGCCGCCTGATGCAGAGCCGCACGGTCATCACCATCGCACATCGGCTTAACACCATCTTTCAAGCCGATCAAATCATCGTGCTTGCTGCGGGTCAGATCGTTGAAACCGGAACACACAGCGAACTCCTCGCACAAAACGGTGTCTACGCCACGATGGTTAATGTTCACGAGAATAAAAACATCACACATCAAACAGAATCTCACCATCCAGTCGAACATCAATCAACAGAACCAGCCCTTGAACTTCATCCTTCATCCTTCATCATTCACCCTTTACCTTCACACGCCCAATCGCCAATCATTAATCGTTTACTTTATTTTCTCAACGGCTCATGGAGTTGGGTGGCTCTCTCGGTTTTACTTGGCGCACTGACCATCGGCGCAAATGTCGCGCTCATGGGTTCATCTGCGTGGCTCATCGCGGCCGCCGCGCTTCATCCATCCATCGCAGAACTTGAAGTCGCCATCGTCGGCGTGCGTTTCTTTGGCATCACGCGCGCCGTCTTCCGCTACCTCGAGCGCCTCGTCTCGCACAACGTCACCTTCCGTTTGCTCGCCCGCCTGCGCGTTTGGTTCTATGAAAAGATCGAGCCGCTCGCCCCCGCCCGCTTGATGGAATACCGCGCCGGTGATTTGCTCGCGCGCGTCATCGCGGATGTGAACATGCTGGAAAACTTATACGTGCGCGTGATCGCTCCGCCGTTGACGGCAATCGTCGTCGCGTTTTTTGTGTCACTCTTCCTCGCCTCTTTCGACGCCCGACTCGGCTGCGCCCTCTTCGGCTTTATGCTCGGCCTCGGCCTGCTCCTGCCACTCCTCGCCCAGAGACTCAGCCGCGCCCCCGGCACGAATCTCGTGACGTGCCGCGCCGAACTACAAGCCCGCCTCGTTGACGGCATTCAAGGCCTGCCCGACATCCTCACCTTTGGCCGCGCCGCAGACCAGCAACACGCCATTGACAATTCCAGCCGAGCCGTCGGCCACGCACAACGAAAGCTGGCCCTCGTTACGGGCATCAACTCTGGCATGTCTGTTCTGCTCACGAACATGGGCATGTGGACGATACTTGCCCTCGCCATTCCACTTGTCAGCGCGGGGAAAATCGAAGGCGTGACGCTGGGAGCATTGTCACTGATTACGCTGGCATCCTTTGAAGCCGTCACGCCTCTGCCACTCGCCGCACAGATGTGGGAAAGTACGCGCGCTTCCGCAAAACGATTGTTCGAGATCGTAGATGCGGAGCCAGCAGTCAGTGATCAGTTGCCAGTGACCAGTGATCAGTCACAGATTACGAATTACGATCAACGAATTACGAATTTATCATTCACTTATCCAACACGGCAAACGCCTGCTTTGCGGGAAATAAGTTTTGATCTTCAAGCTGGCAAAAGTCTTGCCATTGTCGGACCAAGCGGTGCGGGCAAATCTACTTTGATTAATTTATTGCTGCGCTTCTGGGAATACTCCCAAGGCGAAATTGAATTAGGCGGTCATTCGCTGCACAGCTACACACAAGACCAGGTTCGTCAAAAGATCGCGGTGGTCTCACAGAGTAGTTATTTCTTTAACGCATCCATCCTTCAGAATTTGAAATTGGCCCGTTCAACGGCCACCCGGCTCGAGGTCGAGGAAGCGATGCGAAAGGCTCAAATCCATGAACTGGTTGCATCCATGTCAAAAGGCTACGACACGCTCATCGGCGAACAGGGAGTCCGTCTCAGCGGCGGTGAACGTCAGCGGCTGGCAATCGCACGCGCCATCTTGAAGGACGCGCCAATCCTGATCCTGGACGAGCCTACCGCCAACCTCGATCCGTTGACGGAACAGCAAGTGCTGAACACTTTATTCGAGACCATGCAGGGCAAGACAACCCTGCTCATCACACACCGGCTCATAGGCCTGGAGCATTTCAACGAAATCCTGGTGATGAACCATGGCCGCATTATCGAACGCGGCACGCACGCAGACTTGCTTGCAGGCGATACTCTCTATCGTCGTTTATGGGATTTGCAGAATCGATTATTGGCCGCGGCATAATTTGCTTGCACCTCTCGAACGAGCGTGCTATAATACGGCAACTTCCCCAGTTTTGTTTTTTGACAATCAAACCATAATATAAGGCTTCTGCCCGTATCAAACCCTGTATTAATATCTTGAAAGAATTCCCGCTTTCCCACAACCCATCGTGAACTCGGCCCGCACCCATGGGGGCGCCGGCTAATATTTTCATTCCAAAAAGGCATTGAACTCGCATGAAAATCCTAGAGCTTGAAAACGAACCACTCGCAAAACTCCGCAAGGTAGCCAAAGATCTCAACGTTCCCAATTTCAACCGCCTAAAGAAGGAACCGCTCATTCTTCAGATACGCCAGGCGGAAGCGCAAAAAGAAGGCATCGAATTGCGCGGCGGCATCCTGGAGATCATGAGCGAAGGCATTGGCTTCCTGAGGTCGGGCAATTATCGTATCAGCGATCAAGACGTTTATGTTTCGCAGGCACAGCTTCGCCGCTACGATCTGCGTTCGGGGGACATGGTGATTGGACATGTTCGCCCCCCGCGTGAATCTGAACGACACTTTGGACTTCTAAAAGTAGAAACGGTCAACGGCCTCGACCCGGAAGAGGCCACACGCCGACCGATCTTTGAAAACCTCACCCCGATTTTTCCCGATAAACGCTTCGATCTGGAAATTGATCACGATACTTTAT
>JAKAMM010000166.1 GCA_021812905.1 Chloroflexota bacterium
GCCCGCGTCCCCGTTGGATTGGTGGGAACCGGCGCGGTCATGATGACGATGTTCGGCACGCGGCCAGTTACAGGTCCGGGCACGATCGCTTCCCCATCCGCCCCGATAGCGGTCCCTAGTGAACCAATCCCGCCCGCGTCTTGAGCCTCTTATCCCACATGATATAATCAGCCCGCCTCGGTGATAATTTGCCGGGGCGGGTTTGATTTACAGCTCACTTCGCAAAATTCAAACCAAATATTCCTTCGTGCCTGAGTGAACCCGCCATCAGGCCTATAAATATTTACACAGGAAGCAGCAGGAGGAAACATGTTACCCAAAATAGAAATACCCAACACGCCCAGCCACAATGCCGCCCCACCGCTAATCGAAATAGCCGGCACTCACCGCGAAATGGGCCGACAGATCGGCGAAGCGCGCCGCGAGCAAATTCAACATAGCATCGCCAACGCACATATTCTAATTGACCAATCCTACGATCAGGTCGAACTGACGTGGGAAGGTGCACAGATCCAGTCGCACAAATACCTGCCCTTTGCCGAAGAGCGTTATCCGCAATACGTGGACGAAATGCGAGGCATGGCAGAAGGCGCCAACGCGGCCTTCGACGATATCATGGCTCTCAACGTCATGGAAGCCGTGACGATGGATGCGCTCCATCTCACACGCTGCACCAGCTTTGCAGTCAACGAACAGCGTACCGCAGATGGGCATATCCTTGCAGCCCATAACGAAGATTGGGTGCCGGAAGACGAAGATGATACGTATGTGATCTCGGCTCGACCAAACGACGACCCGCCTTATCTTGCCATGACGTATGGCGGGCTTCTGCCCAATGTGGGATTCAACGCTTATGGCATCGCCCAACTCATCGACTCGGTCTACCCGACCGATTCGCGCATCGGCATTCCGCGCCTGGTGGTGGCGCGCGCTGTGCTGGCCGCACGCCGCATCTCTGGCGCCATCGGACGCGTGCTCGTCCCTCACCGCGCGGCCGGATATAACCACCTGATCGCTCACGAAAGCGGCGAGATGTATTCCATTGAAGTTTCCGCCAAACACTTCGAGATCCATCACGGCACCGACGGTTACCTGGTGCACACGAATCATTATCTTGATAAGCAGATGAAGGAAATCGAAAGCGACCCGGAGGAACTGATCTCGTCGCGTGTGCGTTATTTCCGCGCCAACCGCCTGCTGAGGGAAAATTCGTCGCACACGATCAAGAGTCTGCAGGCCATTCAAAAGGACCATGTCAACCTGCCGAATTCGATCTGCAACCATGCCACCCAATGGAGCGACCCGCTCGACCGTGAGAAGACCATCAACGCCATGGTCATTGACCTGACCGCGCGCGAGATGCACATCTGCTGGGGCAACCCCTGCCAGAACGCGTATCACACGTATCATCTCAACGCGTAAGAGCAGAAGGAGAAGAGGCGGCTCGAAGTCGTCTCTTTTATGATATGAATCTTTGGATCACTCTGCCCATCATCATTTTGACCTATATCGGAATCGCAATCGGCGGATGGCCGGGCCTGCGCGTTAACCGCACCACGCTGACACTGATCGGCGTGGGGCTTTTACTCGTCACCGTACAGATCAACTTCGACCGGATCAAAAATTTTCTTGATATTAACACGCTCGTTCTGTTATTCAGCATGATGATCATTAATGCCAGTCTTGAACTAGCCGGATTTTTCCGGCTGGCGGCCGACCTGTTGATGAAATCAACTCACACGCCGCGGACATTACTGGCGGTGGAAATTTTTCTCGTCGGCTTGCTCAGCGCATTATTCTTGAACGACACCATTTGTCTTATGCTGACGCCTCTCCTCCTCGACTTGACTCTGACTCTGCGCCGCAATCCGATCCCCTATTTGATCGCTCTGGCCACCGCTGCCAATATCGGCTCGGT
The DNA here is from genome assembly GCA_021812905.1 of Chloroflexota bacterium. Next base: position 1,919 of record JAKAMM010000166.1, read on the forward strand.
GGCTACGGTGACCGGAAATCCGCAAAATATGATCATCGGAATTGCATCCGGCATTTCCTATCTGGATTTTTTTCGTTCACTGATTTTGCCAGCCTTGCTTTCGCTGGGAATTATCTGGCTGATTTTGATCTGGATGTACCCACAGGAATTTCACAAAGAGCATTTTGAAATGCCTGAATTGCATGAGCCGCGTTTAGATCGTCCGTTGCTTATAAAAACCTTGATCGTCACCAGCGGATTGTTGATCGCCTTTTTGGTGGGTGCACCGATTGCACTGGCGGCATTTTTGGCAGCTTGTATTTTGTTGTTCACGCGCCACATCAAGCCCGAAAAAGTAATGTCGATCATCGACTGGAGTTTGTTGGTGTTTTTTGCGGCGCTTTTTGTTATCAGCGGCGCGATGGAACAAAGCGGGATCACACAGAGCATGATGAATGGCATCGGGCGTCCGCTTTTGGATAGTAGTGCCACCGTACTATCGCTGGTGTCTGTCGTGCTGAGCAATCTCGTGTCGAATGTTCCGGCGGTTCTGTTGCTTAAACCGATCGTTCTGGCATTGCCAAATCCGCGTGCGGGATGGCTGACACTCGCGTTGATGTCCACGCTGGCGGGGAATCTGACCTTGCTTGGCTCCGTGGCAAATTTGATCGTGGCGGAAGTGGCCGCGCGCCGCCGCGTCAAACTGGAATTTTGGGAATATACAAAGACCGGGTTTTTGATCACGATCCTTTCGCTCGTCATTGGCATCGTTTGGATCGAGCTATTTATTTGGAAATAGCGCGGTAACAATCCGCTCAGAGTGTTATGATAGAATAAGATACGCTTGGAGCAAAAATGATAGAAGTGACGATTGACAGTGTTCGTGTTAACCTAATGGCGCCGCACCGGCTGGTGGTTTTACGCGAGGTCGGCGCTGACCGTTTTCTTCCGATCTGGGTCGGACCTTACGAAGCTGAAGCGATCACGGTGGCTTTGCAGGAAGTGGAAACATCCCGCCCATTAACTCACGATCTGCTCAAAAACGTCTTCACTGCTTTTAACGCCAGGATCAAACGGATCGAGATCGTTTCGCTCAAGGAAGATATTTTTTACGGCAACATCATCGCCGATCTGGATGGCAAGGAAATCAGCATAGACTCACGCACATCAGATGCGATCGCGCTCGCCGTACGTGCCCATGTGCCCATTCTGGTGGACGAGAATGTGATGAGGACAGCTGAGATCAAGCCTGAGGAGGATATGGAATCGTCCGGCACGGCGCCCGCTCAAGGTCCCGGCCCGACGCGCTCCGCTCCGATCGGCGAAATCAGCAGTGATCGTTTATCCGTGTTCGAAGATTTTCTCGGCAAACTCGATCTCAACAAACTCGACGATAAAAACAAAGACAAACCCAAAGACGACGACCCGGACAAGCCCAAGAAAAAATGACCGATTATCTGCCGCCAGAAGATATCGCCCCCACTGCTCAAAGTCCTTCGGCTGTCCCGCACAGCCGAGAAGCCGAAGAAGCCGTCGTAGGGGCGGTTCTTATTAACCCTGAAGTGTATTATGACGTCGCCCAGTTTTTGCAGGCCGACGATTTCTACATTCACCGCCACCAATGGATCTGGCAGGCCTTCACAAGTTTGCACGAGCAACGCATTCCGGTTGACCTGCTGACCCTGACCGAAGAACTTGATCGCAAAAATCAACTTAATGAAATCGGTGGGCCCTCGTATTTGACCTCGCTGATCAATCAAGTGCCAACTTCGATCAACGCCGAATCGTATGGACGCATTGTCGAGAGTCATTCGATCCGGCGAAAGATGATCAACGCCGCCAACTCGATCGCTTCGATTGCATACAACGAAAATTCGACGATTGACCACGTGATGGACGAGGCCGAAAAGGCCGTATTCAACGTGAGCGAGCGGCGCCTCAAACACGACGTTCAGCCGATTGCCGCCGTATTGAGCGAATACTACGACCGCATCGACGACCTCGCCAAACGCGACGAGGAAATTTTCGGCGTGCCAACCGGTTTCATTGACCTCGACAAAATGCTCGGCGGGTTGCAGCAATCAGACTTGTTGATCATCGCCGGTCGTCCAGGTCAGGGCAAGACAGGCTTTCTGCTTTCGATTGCCAAGAACGCTTCACTCACTCACAAAAAACACGTTGCCATCTTCTCGCTCGAAATGTCGAACGAACAGGTTGCGCAACGTTTGATCGCTCAGGAAACAGGCATCGATTCGCAGCGTCTGCGGACCGGCAAATTGCAGGAAAACGAATGGCCGTTGTTCACACACGCCATCGAAGTCATGTCTGACACGCACATCTTCCTGGACGACACGCCTGCCATTACGCCGTTGCAATTAAGAACAAAATGCCGGCGCCTGCATCTCGAACATCATCTCGATCTTGTGATCGTGGATTATCTCCAGTTGATGGGCGGCGACACGCACACCGAGAATCGTGTGCAGGAAGTTTCGTACATTTCGCGCAATCTCAAAGTGTTGGCGCGCGAGTTGAACATACCGGTCATTGCCGCCGCTCAGTTGAGCCGCGCTGTCGAACAACGTTCCGATAAACGGCCTGTTCTCTCGGACCTGCGCGAATCTGGATCTTTGGAACAAGATAGCGATATCGTCATGTTCATTTACCGTCCCGACCAGTACGAGAAAGACACGGTCAAACAGAACGTGGCCGAGATCATCATCGCCAAGCATCGTAACGGACCAGTCGGCAGTGTGGAATTGGTTTTCCGCAGTATGCTGGCAAAGTTCGAGAACGCCGCCACGAAGATGTTCAATCCGAATCAATAATGTCATTGCGAGGAGAGCGTAGTCCGACGAAGCAATCCATTGTTTTAAGAAGGAGATTGCTTCGAGGAAGAACACCTCTCGCAATGACATAAAATAAAATGACAAACTTTAAAGGCTTCACAGACTCTGAAACA
>JAKAMM010000167.1 GCA_021812905.1 Chloroflexota bacterium
GTTTGAGCGACGCATCCAGACTTGCCAGCAGATATTTGCGCGAGCCCCATTCGCCGTACGGCCCCGGCCACATATCGTAACCGGCTTTGGTGGAGATGACGAGTTCATCGCGGTACGGATGAAGATCCTGTTCGAATAATTTGCCGAAATTTTCTTCAGCCGAGCCGGGCGGCGGGCCGTAATTATTTGCGAGATCAAAATGCGTTACGCCCATGTCGAAGGCGCGGCGGGCGATGGCGCGGCCGTTCTCGAAAATATCCAAGCCGCCGAAGTTGTACCACCAGCCCAGCGAGATGGCCGGTAGTTTGAGTCCGCTTTGGCCGACGCGGTTGTAGGTCATCGAGCTGTAACGAGTTTCAGAGGCGAGGTACGGCATAATGATTCCTTTCTGGTGGACGCGGATGAACGCGGAAAACGCGGATTCTTCTTATTGTTTCCAAGTTGAAGTCTTGCGAGAATTATCAAAAGCTTTGCGGACGAATTGGGGTTTAGGACCAAAGTTGAGCAATAGACCGACCTCATAAGGCGTGGCTCGCAGATAGTTTAGCAACTGAGCTTCGTGCTCAAGTAAAAGATCAGAAACCGCTTTTAACTCCACGATGACTGCCTCTTCGACCAGAAGGTCTGCGAAGTACTCGCCGACGATCTGCCCTTGAAAATACACAATGATCTTAACTTGCTGTTGAACTTTCAATCCCATTGCCGTCAACGCTATGACTAACGCGTTCTCATACACTTTCTCAAGAAATCCGTATCCCAGTTGCGGATATACCACTTTGTAAAATGCGTGCAAAACCTTATCGGTGATCTCGCTGTGTTTAAGTTTGATTTGTCCATCAATCATGTTTAAATCCTCCGCGTTCATCTGCGCTCGTCCGCGTCCCACAAAGTTCTTTGTAGCAGTGAATAACCATTTAGAATTTCCATTTCTTCAACACATCCATCGCTTTGTAATGAGTCAAGTCCAATTGCAATGGCGTGATGGACACATAGCCTTCTTTCAGCGCGCCGAAGTCGGTGCCTTCTTCCGCGATGCCGGTTGGGGCTTCACCGCCGATCCAATAGTACGGACGCCCGCGCGGGTCGAGGCGTTGATCGAGCGCGTCGCGATAGACGCGCAGTCCCTGGCGCGTGATCATATAGCCTTTGAGTTCCGCTTCTTTTAGATATGGCACATTTACATTCAACACCACGCCTTCGGGCAAGCCATCGTTGATGACTTGTTCGGCGACCTTGTGCGCGACCATCGCGGCGGCGCTGTAATCGAGCACGCCGCGAAAGCCTTCAGGCGAATCGAGTGAGACGCCGATGCCGAGTATGCCATCAATGACGGCTTCCATGGCAGCAGTGACCGTGCCGGAATAGGTGACATCGTGTCCGATGTTGGCGTTTGGGTTGATGCCCGAAACGACGAGATCGATCTGCTCTTCGATCAATCCGAGCAAAGGCAGGGCCACGCAATCGGACGGCGCGCCATCGGACATGAAGGCGGGCGAGCCATCGGCAAGAGTCGTTTCGCGCACGCGCAAGGGACGATCCATTGTTTTTACATGTCCCGAAGCCGACCAGTTGTGGTCGGGAGCGAAGACAGTCACTTCGCCGAGCGGCCGCATGGCGGTTGCCAGGGCTAAAAGTCCGGGTGCCTGAACGCCGTCATCGTTGGTGACAAGAATGTGCATGGTTGATTTCCGATTTTAGATTTTGGTTTAATGGTATCTTTTCAATAAAGCGGGGTATGGGGTGTTTTGGGCGGGCTCCACCCGCCCAAAACACCCCACTTCCCCCTTCTTATGAGAAGATAAAAGACGATTTGAATTACTTTGCGGTTGTCTTCCTAGTCTTTTTGCCGTGGCCCATGATGCGTTCGTAAGCGCCCAGCCATTCGTTGGCAACGTTCATCAGTTCCTGCAATTGTTTTTCGGTGGTGTCGGTGGTTTGATGGACTTGATCTTGCAGGGTTTGGGCTGCGTCGTCCAGCAGGGTGAGGCGCTCATCGACTTTATCCATGTCCTTGCGAAGATCGCGCATGGATTCTTCCTGCGAGAGCGAATGACCTGTCCAGCGTTTTTGCTCATCGGCTTTGAAGGCCACCCATTCCTGGCGGACGCGGTCTTCGGCCAGCCTTTGCATTTCGCTGACTTCGGCGATGCGGCGTTCGAGCTTCTGGTTCAGTTCGGTGTAGGCATCCTGGGCGCGTTTGGCGGCACGGATGGAATCGTCCAGCGCGGCGACCTGCACATCCATGTTCTCGGCCTGTTTTTTGAAGCCATCATATTTGATCTGCCAATCCTTCCAGGCGTGGTCGCGATCCACCTGGGATCTGGCTTGCTGCTCAAGAAAAGCCGCCTGCGCGTCTTTGCGCTCTGATTCTGTTGCGAGCAACTCGCCCATGCGATTTTCGAGGTTGCGAATCCCATCGTCATGGATGACAGTTTTATTGCGCGCTTCATCGGCGCGCTTGCGAACTGAGGCCAGCTCGCCTTGAATATCGGCCACGCGCTTTGCATCCTGTCGGCGTGCGTCTTCCAAAGTCTTTTGCGCGAGTAAAACCTGCTCTGTGTTTGTGATGGCCGCTTCCACTTTTTGCCCCATATCTTGTACGGCCAGCGACAGGCGCTGATCCTCGATGGAACGCTCCTTGAGTATCTTATTGAGATCCCCGGTTTTTATCGTCGCAGCATTGAGATTTGCAAGGGCATTGTTGGTATCTTCAAGTTCCGAGTGATGACGTTCAGCAGCTTCGCGCTCGCGGCGTGCGGCGCGCTTCTCGATCCCTTCCATCAATTTGGTCATGTCTGTGCGCTGTTTCGTGAGCATCGCATCAAATTGGTTGGCGCGTGCGGCCGCCGGGCCGATCTCCGAGATTTCCTTCGTCAAGGTTTTGATCTGCTTGGTCAGCGCGTTGAGACTGGTTTCCAGAGAAGTCAGCCGTTCTTCCACCGCGGAGACGGCGGTTTTGTGTTTGCGTTGTTGTTCGTCGAGCCATTCAAGGCGTTTTGCAATTTGTTCGAATTCCATGAACTCCTCCAGCGAGCGGATAAATTATAGCATGGCTGTTGGGCAGGCTCTAATGTCCAAGATGCTGGAACATGAGTGGAAGCTTTTCAAGGATCGGACGAAGCGCCTGCGGAAATAATCCCAGGACGAAAAGCCCGATCAAACCGATTCCCAGCATGCCGCGCTGAGTCCAGGTCTCTTTTGACATCCAGGCTGTTTCTTCCTTGCTCATGACGAGCGCCGCCAGCATTCGCACCGCGCCGGTGAGCAGTCCCAGCAATCCGATCAGGAACCAGATGGCCATTCCCAGCGATTGGTGAGCGATCCCTTCCCATAACGCCAGACGGGGAGGGAAGCCTGCCAACAGCGGGAAGCCCGCAGTGGAAAGTGCGGCGAGGATCAAACCGGCAGCTGCGAGTGGGTAAGCGCGTGCCAGTCCCTGCATGGATGCAAAATGCAACGGCCTGGCGCTCGGCTCGGATTTCAGGATTGAAAGTGACAGCGCCCAGATGGCTATACCAAGTCCGCGGGCGGGGATGAGCAGGAAGGTTATATCGGAGGAAGTTACCGGGTCCAGGCCGAGCGCGACCAGGATGAAGCCGGTTTCGGCGATTGCCGTGTATGCCATCAATCGTCCGGCGTGACGCTGGAACGCGGCCCATAATCCGCCGGTTACAACCATCAACAGCCCGGCGACGCGCAGTCCGACAAGCAATTCAGGCGATGTGCGCAGCCAGGCATAGCGATCCAGGAAGCCCATTCCATAAATGCTGGCAATGGTTGGCAATAACCACAGTAAAAAGCCGATGACATACGGCGAGCTTTCTTCCAGCAACTGTGGGATCCAATTGTAGAGTGGAAAGACTGCCATCAGAAAGGCAAAACCCAAGCCGAGCATGACGGTGGATTGAATGGTCAGAGCGAGGTCGCCGGGGCTGGCTTCGACGCCAGCCAGTAGCCAACCCGCAAAAAGAATGAAAGGCATGGCCAGGGTTTGATAGATCAAGAAGCGCACCACGCCGCGTCCTGGCGTTTGATTCGATGGAGAGATCATCGGGATCGAGACCAACACTGCCATCTCGATCAGCAGGCCGGCGAAGAGAAATGGCTGGACAGCAATGGACGCTACCAAGAGGCCTGTGATGATCAATCCTAATGGGACCAGGCGATGGGCCACGCCCGCGGCTTCCGCGCCGAAGAACCATAGTGTGCACATACCATAAATGATCACCAGAAATGGAGCGCTGCTGGGATTCAACACCAGACTGCGCCCAAACAAAAATGCGGATGAGGCAATCTTGAGCGAAACCGGTCCGAGGCGCAGCGCTGCGTCAATCGGGACGATGAAGGCGATTCCTGCCAAAAGAAGCGAGGTTGCCCCCCCGACGATTGCCGCCGTACGCGCGCGCATAATCAAGAATGTCAGCCCACCCACCAGGATGGGTACGAAGACCCAAAGAAGTGGGGCGCTCATTCTGATTCTTTCTGCGGTGTGGAGGAGGTGAGTAAATATGCGCCGACCAGCGCCAGCCCGAGATTGACAACGGATAGAAGCGCGGCCACCAGGATCGATCCTTCCAGCGCGGCATAGATGATCTCAAACCCAGCCATGACGGTTAAGAGTCCAATAACGACGCGCTCGATCTGCGAATCGGTGGCGAGGTGAAGCAGTCCGATTCCGACCAGCAGGATCGCTCCAGCAATGACAGGCAATCCAATTCCAGGTACGGAGGCTTCGATGCGCGGCGTGACGGACGCGGTCAGCACTGCGATCATGCCAACCATGAAAAGGCGAAAGGCGCGGCCTTGCGGCCAGAATTGCTCGCCAGGTTTCCTATGAATGGAAATATTGTTG